>NZ_JBHWES010000077.1:35182-54951 GCF_042734105.1 Streptomyces sp. NPDC059679
AAATCGCCGGCAGCTCCATTTGTGTATAAGAGACAGGGTCGGCAGGGTCGCCGGCGGCCGGGCGCACCGGTTGTTGGGGCTCACGGCCGCAGCCCTGGCCCTCGGCATTGTGATGCTGAGCGGGAACAGCGGTCTCGGCGGACTCGGAATCGCGCTCTTCCTGGTGGGTGCCACCAGCGGAGCGCTGGACGTATGCCTCAACGCGGCGACTGCACGGGCCGAACGAGTCAGCGGCCGCCCGTCGTTCCAAGCCGTGCATGCCGCCTTTCCGGTGGCCGTGATCACGGCGGCCCCGCTGACGGGGCTGGCGCGGCAGTCGGGTATGAGCATCCGCGCCGTGCTCCTCCTGTGCGCCGCGGCCCTGCTCGGTTCCGTCCTCCCCCTCTTGGGGCCGGCGGCCGAGGACCACGCGCGGCGCCGCGCCGATTCCGGGGGCCCTGCGGGCCCGCACTGGCGGTCGGCCTGGTTCTGGGGCGCGGCGATCGGTGTGCTGGGTGGGTGCATGCTCGTCGTGGAGAACGCCGTCGAGCAATGGTCGGTGCTTTTGCTGGAGGAGGACAAGGGCGCCTCCGTCGTACTGGCGAGCGCCGCTCCGGCGGTGTACATGTCGGCGCTGACGGTCTCGCGTCTGGTGGTGCAACGGCTGCCGCGGCTCCGCGCCCGCGATCTCGGTGTGCTCGCCGCGGTGGGCGGGTGCGGGGGCTTCGCCTGGGCCGCTCTGGCCCCCACGGCCGGGTCGTCCCTCGCCGGGTTCGCCGTCTCGGGGCTCGCTTTCGGTCCTTTGATGCCGGCGCTGCTCAGCCATGCGGGGCAGCAGGACGCGAGCGGTTACACGGTCTCGGTGGTCTCGACGGTCTCGTACGGCGCCTTCCTGGTCAGCCCGCTGCTCGTGGGCTCCCTCACCAACTGGATGTCGCTGCCGAGCGCCCTGTCCTGTCTGGCCTTCATGGCGGTTCCGCTGCTCGGCGCGGCGGTGGGGGCACGGGCACGGCCCGGCTGGGGACAGCCACGCGGGCCACGCGAAGATTCGCGTGGCGAGAGCCGGCGCTGATCACCGTCGGGACATGACGGGAGGGGCGGGGCGTATTCGCCCCGCCCCCTGTTTCATGCCTCGGTCACCGGCTGGACGCCTGAGCTCGTCGCGGCGTCAGAAGCCCACGGCGCCCCAGGAGTGAGCGGTGTAGTCGCCCGGCCCGAATTCCCAGCCGGCCATGACGCTGTTGAGGTAGTGGTCTTTGGTGTAGAACCCCCTGTTGAGGCCGTAGTTGAAGAACGGGGTGAGGCTGCCGGACCACCAGCCGGACTTGCTCCTGTCCAGGAAGCTGAGGGTGTGGTCGCCGTTCGGCCAGTTGTACTCGTAGACGTCCCAGGCGCGGCCGCCCAGGCCGACGTTGGTCGCGGCCGGGATCGCGTTGCCGTTCGCGTCGTAGTGGTCGGCCAGCGGCTTGGTGTTGTACCAGTTGAGCCAGATCATGATCTCGGTCTTGGAGTTGCGGTCGGTCGGCGCGGGGTAGGGGTCGATGAAGATGTCGTACGCGGCGTCGTAGTACGAACCGGACTTCGGGTACGCCGACTGGCTGAACCACGTGTTGTTGTTCGGGTTGACGTCGCCGATCTTCTTGGGGAGTGTGGTCACCGGGGACGACCAGCCCCAGTCCTTGCCGTTGACCATGGCGACGAAGCCTGTGCCGGTCGAGGAGTTCACACCCCAGTTGGCGTCGTCGCTGTACCACGTCGAGGCGTTGCCGCCGGTCGCGTAGTGCTTGAACCAGTACGTCTGTGACGCTGCCGCTGCCGAGTTCGGCAAGGTGAAGACGAGAGCCAGAGCCGCGAGAAGCGCGGCCCAGCCGATACGTAATTTCATCAGCCCTCCTTAAGCAGTGTGCTGAGTGGGGGGATCACACGGGAGAGGAGGATTCGGTCGCCCTGCCCTGGTGGCAGGGCCACGTCGGTCTCCCCTTCGGGACAGCGGGCGCGGATCGCGGTGACCTGGAGTCGGAACTCACTTGGGGTCGCCGTAGATGATTCCGCGTCCGTTGGTCCCGAAGTAGACGCGGCCGTAGACCCGGGGGTCTCCGGTCATGGTGTTGCCGGTCCAGGCGTACTGGTGGCGGTCGTCGTTGATGCGGATCCAGGTCCGGCCCGCGTCGTCGGACCGGAAGATGCCGCGTACGCCATGGATCTTGGAGCTGGTGTAGACGGCGGGGTACGTGGCGCCGGGCGCCGCCTTGCCGAATCCGACGACGTCGCCCTCGTCCACCGCCTTGAACCTGGTGAAGGACGCTCCGGAGTCGGTCGACCGCCACATCCCGTAGGGCGTGTCATCGGTGGACTTGCTGCTGCCGCCGGCCAGCCAGATGTCGCCCTCGTGGCCCGGTGCCGGCTTGAAGCGAACGTTGCCCGCGGTGGGCAGACCGGTCGCGGCCGTGGCCTTGAAGCTCTTGCCGCCGTCCGTGCTGAGGTAGAAGACGCCGGAGCCGTAGGCGTAGAACTTCGCCGGGTTCACCCGGTCGGAGCGCACGGAGGCCCCGGTCGGCAGCCCCTTCGAAGCCGTCCAGGTCGCTCCGTTGTCGTCGGACCAGCTGACCGGCGCTCCGTCCGGTGACCAGACGATCCGCTTGCCGTCGGCGCTGATGGCGACGGCCTGGTCGTGGACTCCGGCCCCGGTGACGCCCGACGGCTCACTGCCCGAGGGCGTCCAGGTGTCGCCGCTGTCGGTGGAGATGGCGAAGTGCTGGGTCCAGCCGCTGGTGGGGTCGCCGACCCGCACGATGGTGTGGGGTGCCAGCTCCGCGTAGTCCAGGGCATGGGTTACGCCGAAGGTCGGGCTGTCGTACATCTTCGGCGCCTTGTGGAAATCCATGTGGCGGAAGCCGCCGACGTCGCCGACGGCCGAGAAGAGGTGCGCGGGGCCGACGGGCGGGCTGATCACGCAGGCGATCGAGCACTCCTCCAGGCCCTGGGCCCGCACGGACAGGTGTACGGTGCCGCCGCTGTCCCAGTCGGTCAGGTTGTTCGCGCCGTAGATCGTCGCGCCGGTTCCGTACATGAAGTGGTCGGAGTCGAACGGGTCGATCTGGACGGACTCCATCATCCAGCCCAGCTTGGGGGTCATCTCGGGCAGCGACGGCGAGGCGTTCCAGGTCAGCCAGGGGGCGGCGGAGATGTCGATGTCGTAGCGCAGGGTGCGCTCGGAATTGGTGCCCAGGTCCCAGGCCTGGGTCCAGGTCGCGCCGCCGTCGGTGGAGCGGAAGAGGAGGCAGTCGGGCCACCACTTGACCTGGGTGGACACCATCAGGGTGTCGGGGTTCTGCCGGTCGATGGTCAGGCCGCTGTAACCGTACTTGTTGTCGTCGCTGGTGGACGGGACCGGGCTGATGCGGGTCCAGGTGTCGGTGGCGGTGTCCAGCTTCCACACGTCGCCCTTGGACCCGTCGTAGGGGCCGGCGGTGTCGCTGGTCGCCAGGTACAGATAGCCGCCGACGTGGTCGAAGACCGCGTGGTGCGGGATGTAGCCGGTGGGCTGCCCGGGGACGCGTTCCCAGCTCGCTCCCGCGTCGGTGGACCGGTACAGGATGTTGTCCTTGTCGGCGACGGTGACGTAGAGGGTCCGGGTGGCCCTGCCCGCTCTGCCGGTGCGCTTGTCGAAGACGACTTGCAGCACGCCCAGGTTGTCGCCGTTCGGGCCGTTGGTGTCGTTGGGGTCGGGGATGAAGTTGCCCGGGTTGGGGAAGCTGGTCACCTTCGCGAAGGTCTTGCCGTGGTCGGTGCTGCGCCACAGCCCGTGGCCCCCGCGCACCCCCAGGTAGAGGATCTTGTTGCGGTTGGGGTCGATCACCAGCCGCTCGCCGATGCCCCGGCCGGGCATGTTGCCGCCCAGCCGGAACGGCAGGGGAGTGGTCTTCCAGGTGCGGCCGCGGTCGGTCGAGCGCAGGATCGCCGCCATGGACGGGTCCCAGTCGGGCATGGGGTAGGTGCCCGCCGCCAGGTAGACGCGGTCGGGGTCGACCTCGTCGGTGGCGACGCTGATGATGCCGGTGTGTCCGTACTCGTCCCAGCCGATCCAGTCGGTGAGGGGAATCCACCGCCGGGTCGCCGTGTCGAGGCGGTAGGCGCCGCCGATGTCGGTGCGGGCGTACACCAGTCCGGGTTCGCTCTGGTTGAAGACGATGCCGGTGACGAAACCGCCGCCGACTATCTCCGCGTTGCGGAAGGTGTACGGCGTGGAGCCGGCCGCGCGGGCGGAGCTGGACGTTCCGGCCGGGCGGGCGGCCGCGGCGGAGGGAGCGAGCAGGGGGAGTGCGGCCGTGGCCGCCCCGGCGGCGAGCAGTCCTCGGCGGGAGAGGTGCGGGGCAGGAGACATGGCGGGTTCTTGCCTTTCTGGTGCGGGTCTGCACGGACCTGCGCAGGAGCAGCGGGCCCAGTGGCTCTGAGCGGCGTTTTTCGGGGAGGGGTGGGTGGACGGTGTCAGCCCTGGCGCAGCACCGCCGCGCCACGGGCGGGCAGTGCCAGCCCCTGCTGGCCGACCGGCTCGTCCGTGAGCAGGTCGTGGCCGGTGACGGGGAGGCGCTGGTCGGTATCCGAGTGGTTGAGCAGGAACAGCCAGCTGCGGCCGTCATCGGCGTGGCGGCGTACGGCCTCGACGCCCGGCGGCGCGTCGGCGATCTCGGGGCCGACTCCGGCGGCGGCGAGTACCTGGCCGAGCAGCGCGGCGTAGGCGTCGTCCTCCAGCCGCGTCGACAGGTACCAGGCGCTGCCCTTCCCGAACTGATGGTGTGTCACCGCCGCCTGTCCCGCGAGCATGCCGGAGGTGTAGGAGGCGATCGGGGTGGCGCCTTCCAGGCGCAGCACCTCGCTCCAGTACGTGCCCCTGGTGCCGTCGGAGAGCTCCAGTGACTGTGCGGCCGCCAGCGGGCGGTACTCCTCCACGCGGATGCCGAGGGTCTCGCGCAGTGGCGCGGCCGGATACCCCCCGAGCCGGGCATGGTGGTGCTCGTCGACCGCGCCGGCGAAGCACTCCACGAGGAGGGTGCCGCCTTGTGCGACGTACCGGCGCAGTGCGGTGGCCGAGGCGTCCGACAGGAGGTAGAGGCTGGGGGCGAGGACGACGGGGTAGCGTGCCAGGTCGTCCGCCGGGTGCGCGAAGTCGGTGGTCACGCCGGCGTTCCACAGCGCGCGGTGGGCCCGGCGCAGGCTGTCGTGGTGGCCGGACCCGGTGTGGGGCAGACCGCGGTTGTCCAGCGCCCACCAGACGTCCGCGTCGTGCAGCACCGCCGCCCGGGCCCGTACGGTGGAGCCCGCGAGTTCGCCCAGCCGGGCCACGGCGGCGCCGGTGGCGGACGCCTCGCGGAAGATGCGGGTGTCCGGGCCGGCGTGCGGGACGATCGCCGAGTGCCACAGCTCGGCACCTGCCCTGGACTGGCGCCACTGGAAGAACAACGCGCCTTCCGAACCACGCGCGATGTGCCCCATGGTGTGCCGCAGGATGTCGCCGGGCTCCTTGCCCAGCGTCCCGTCGGACGTGTACACGGTGTTGGTGCCCTGCTCGATCAGCAGCCAGGGCTTTCCCGCCCCGAAGGAGCGGGCGCGGTCCCCGCCGAAGGCGATGTCGGCGGCGGCGTCGACACCCGGCGCGTCCGGATAGTGGTCGATGCCGACGAAGTCGACCTCGCGGCCGAACTTCCACAGGTCGAGCACCTGGTACGCGGGCAGCATCAGGTTGGTGGTCACCGGCCGGTCGCTGTGCGCGCGGATCGCGTCGCGCTGCTCGCGGTAGGCGGCGAGCGTCTCGTCGGAGAAGAAACGGCGCCAGTCCAGGGTGTGACCCGGGTTGTGGTGCCACTGGGTGGCGCGGGGCGGCAGGATCTGTTCCCAGGAGCCGTAGCGCTGGCTCCAGAAGGCGGTTCCCCATGCCTCGTTGAGCGCGTCGAGCGTGCGGTACTTGTGGCGCAGCCAGACGCGGAACGCGGCTGCCGCCCGGTCGCAGTGGCACACCGTCGCGTACTCGTTGTGCACGTGCCACATGCACACCGCGGGATGGTCCCCGTAGCGCTCGGCCAAAGCGCCGGCGATCCGGGCGGCGGCGCGCCGGTAGGCCGGTGCCGCCAGGCAGTACGTGTCACGGCTGCCGTGGGTGAGCCGGATGCCGTCGGCGGTGACCGTCAGCGCCTCCGGGTAGGCGAGGGTGAACCAGGGCGGTGGCGAGGCGGTGGGGGTGGCCAGGTCCACGGCGACGGCGGCCGCGTGCAGTCGGTCCAGGTGGGCGTCCAGCCAGCCGAAGTCGTAGGAGCCCTCCTCGGGCTCGAGCAGCGCCCACGAGAACACGCCGACCGTGACGAGGTTGACCCGGGCCTCGCGCATCAGCAGGTCGTCCTCCTGCCAGACGTGCTTGTCCCACTGCTCGGGGTTGTAGTCGCCCCCGAAGGCGAGGCCGCCGAGGCGTTCGGTGATGCGGTGAACCATGTGCGTTCCTCCCCTTTGATCGCGCCACGTCTGACCGGACACGTTGAAGCTGTGTCTGAGCAGAGGGCGCACGGCACGATTCCTTCACCGTGGTGACCGGCCCGTCGGGAAGCCGAGGTAACCCGGCTCTGCGAAATGGGTCTGTCGATGCGCTTCGACGTTTCGACGACACTAACGATGTGTTTCCGAATGCGACAACGGGCCGTTCAGGTCACTTTTTGGTAACAGGCGCCGTCGTGGATCACCTTCGGAGACGTCCATCCGTGTTGAAAGAGCGGCTGCGCCAGTTTGGCGACCCGTGATCGACCCGTGATCCAGTTCCAATCCGGCATCGAAGCGCTTCGACTGCGGCGGCGTGATCCCGGGAAGCCGCGTGGCGCCACGCTGGTCGACGACCCCCGGGACACGGGGGAGTCGGTGACGCCGGCAGGTGCATAGGACGGCAGGAAGCAGCAGGTGATCGTCCGGCCGGCCCCATGCCTTGACGCACGTGGTCCGCGCGGATCTATCCTCTGCCTGACCATGGGGCGCCCGCACTCCTCCGCGCGTTACCCGCGAGACGTGCTGCGCCGCCGACGTACCGGAGGAGAGCCGAGGTGGGTATGCGACAGACCGCACGGCATGACGTCGTCTTCATCGCCGGCACCGCCGGCGAGCATGAACTGACCTGGTCGCAGAAGGCCCATGACCGTGAAGAGTGCCAGCCTCATCTCGACGGAGTCCGCAACAGGAACGTCCGGATGGCGCGGGCACTGGACGGCCGGCCCGACATGGCCGCGGTGCTGCACGCCCTCGCCGCGGTCGTGGCCCACTGCGAGGCGCTGCGCACGCTGTATCCACACGACGCGGACGGGCGCGCTCACGCGGTCGTCGTGGCTTCCGGGGTGCTCCAGGTCGACGAGTACGGGTTCGAAGCCCCGGCGAACAACGACGAGGTGGGGGCCCTGGCTCTCCGTCTGGCCGAGCCCGGGTTCGCTCCGGACGAACTGCCGTTGCGGGCTGCCGTCGTCACGGTGGACGGCAGGCCCACCCAGATCGTGCTGTCGCTGCACCACTTCTCGGCGGACATGACGGCTGCCCGCCTCGTGGCCGAACACATAGCCCGGCTGGCCGCCGATCCGGGCGCCGACCTCGGCTCGGGGTGGCAGCCACGGCAGATCGCGAGCTTCGAAGCCAGTCCGTCGGGGCTGCGTCACGCTCATCGTGTCGACACCCATGACCGGGCCATGCTCCGTCAGTCCGCCATGCCCGAACTCCAGGCGCCCGCGAGCCTCGGCGGGGACGCCGTCTACAACCTCGTATGCCTGGACTCGGCGGCGGTCGCACTCGCCGCAACCAGTCTGGCGAAGCAGTACCGGACGTCCGTGGCCGCAGTCCTCCAAGCCGCCTATGCGTGCGCGCTCGCCGAGCACCTCGGCATCGGCACATGCGTGTTCAACACCGTGACGGCCAACCGGCAGACTGCTGCCGGCCGCGAGACGGTGGCCCATGTCGCCGGCAAGGTCCTCGTCCCGATCGACACGTCCCTGGGCGGCGACCGGTTCCCGGCGCTGTGCCGGGCCGTCGACGCGGCACTCGTCCGATCCCCTTCCGTCAGCCTGCGTGAGCCCGGCCGCTACGCCAGGTCCCTGGACGAGGTCTCCGTCGAGCTGGGCCGCTCCGCGCTCAATCCGTACATAGTCAACATCCGCCCCATAGCGCCCCGAGTGCTGATCCGGGCTCGCCCGGACAGGGCACAGGAGATCGAGCGAGCGATGGCATCCAGCCAATACAGACGCTTCCCCGGACCCGTCGCCGCGTACTCCGGAAAGCTCTCCTTCGATGTGTGGGGTCTGTCCGAGAAAGCCGGAATCAGTCTCGGGACGGATGCGGTGTCATTCGACGCGGCGGATCTTGAACAGATACTGCTGTGCTTCGAGAGGCGGCTGGTCGGGGCCGCGGTCGGCGGGCACGCCGGATGGAGCGGGGCCTTCGCCGACGGGTGGCATCGCCCGGGGCTCACGTTCCGTCGCGCAGGCCGGACCGGGATCTGAAAGAGCGATCCATGACCATCCAGATCGGAATCAACCTGCTCAACGTGTTCGATGGAGAGCCACGGCCCGACCCCGCAGGTGATCTGGCCGGCAAGGGCTGGCCCACATCGGTCCACACGCCCTTCCACTTCGCCCGCGGGCACGGACACGGCCCGCTGCCCGAGCAGAACGCCGCGCCGGCGGGCAACCGGCGGGTGTTCGCGAACAAGCCCCGCCCGTAACGCTTCCGTCAAGCGTGTCGGGCTCGGCGGTGCCTCATTCGACGGAGGTCGCGAGTACTTCGCCGCCGACTCTCTCGTGTCCGGCCACACGTATGTGACGAGGGCTCGCTCCGAGCTCGCGGCGGCAGGCCTTGTTGAAGGCCTGGAGGTCGGCAATGCCCACGGCCCCGGCGATGGCGGTGATGGACAGGGTGGACGACAACAGGAGGTGGCGGGCGCGTTGAAGGCGCCGGCGCCGGACGTACGACACGACCGTGAGGCCGGTCTCGGCACGGAATATGCGCGTCAGGTGCGTGTGGGAGATTCCGACGGCGCGAGCGACGTCCGGTACGGACAGCGGGCCGGCCAGGTGTTCCTCGATGTAGGCCTGTGCGGCGGCGACGAAGGGGTGGTGGCGCCCGGTTCCTTCGCTCCTCGGCAACTCGGCAATGCGCCACAGGGCGGCCCATGCCTCGGCGGAGGCCCGGGAAGGAGAAGCCGGCATGGCCGTCACGGCGTGTCGGAGCAGATCGGCCAGGCGCGTGCTCTCGGCCGCGGCGTCCTGCATCACCGGTACCACCCGCGCGGTTCCGCCACCGTGAAGCCGTAGATGAACGTAGAAATGCTCCGATCTGCCCCGGTAGTGAAAGTGCACCTCCGTGTTCGGCGGTACCAGGCTGACGTGACCGGGCCGGATGGCGTGGACCGACTGCCCGAGGGAGAGTTCGCCCGCGTAGTTGTACAGGTGCAGCTGCCACAGGTCGGGCAGCCGGAAGACGTCGTGCGCGGTGGAGACGCCGTGCACCCCGACGCCGGCATCGACCACGGTGGGCGGCTCCTCGAGCCGTAGTGTTACGAGCTTCACGAGGACGGAAATTTACCAGCAGTGGAGGATTTCAGCCCACGACTCAGCCACACGGAGCACGTACGTTCGTCGCATGCCAACCAGCAAGCAACTCCTGACATCGGTTCAGGTGGCACGCTTCGTGGCGCAGGGATTTCTGCGCTTGGACGGAGTGGTGCCGCAGGAGATCAATGAACGGGCCGTCGCAACCTTGACCGAGGGCATACCAGATGTGCCCTACGGCACTCCGCTGGGCGAGGCGTTCGCGCAGAACACCTTTGTCCACGAGCTGCTCGCTCTGCCGGTCATCGCCGGCGCCGTGGAGAGCCTGGTCGGCCCTGATCCGACCGTGGACCACCATGCGGTGCATGTGCGCGAGCCGCATGAGGGGCAGGCGCAGCCGCTCCACGGAGACGCGATCATCGACGTGCGGCCGGACGCGTTCGACATTCAGCTCATGTACTACCCCCATGAGGTGACCACCGAGATGGGCGGCACGCTCAGCGTGCCCGGAAGCCATCTGCGAAGGATCAACGAGACGGACGTCGGCCGCGTCCAGAACCTCAGGGGACAGACGCGGCTGACCTGCCCGGCAGGCACGGTCGTCCTCGTCCACCACGGCATCTGGCACGGTGGCCGCCGCAACGACACCGCGCGCCGTCGCCACATGTACAAACTCCGTCTCAATCCGACCGTGCCACAGGTGCGCCTGTGGGACACCTCCGACCTGCACGACCCGGCCGTGACCGCGGAACTCAACACGTATTTCCCCTGGTACGAGCAGGCCACCGCCCGACTGGAGATCTACAACCGGGTCCTCCTGTGGCGGGCCCTGACCGGCGACCACTCGTTCGACATCGATTACTGGGTCACGCGCGTCGGCAACCGGCCGACCTTGGGGAGCCACTCATGAGACAGCACATCCTGGTCCTCTACCTCGCGACATCGGCGCTCGACTCCGATGTCGTGGGCTGGTCCCGATACGACGGGACCGGCCGAACCCGTCCGACCACCGGTGACAGCGACGAGCCGCCCTACCCCACCGGGCTTGCCGCGCTGCACGACGGGTGGCGCCTGTTCCAGGCATCCCAACTGCTGCCGCCGCAGTCCGGCCACGAGTACGACGTCTCCTTTCTCAAGCACGAGTTCTTCTTCGAGAAGCTGGAGGAAAGCTCCCACCCCTGACCCGGTACGGCAACCGCGCCCGAGCGGCCCGGCCGGAAGCGTCCAGCCACGGGTGAACGGCAACGCGTGGCTGGACACGTCCAGAGTGTCCAGCAGAGCTCAGCGGTTGAACGTCAGGCGCGGTGCCGCGTTGCGGGCCAGTGGGTGGGCCTGGTCGGGCCACCAGGTGCCGGCGGGCGGGTCGACGATGCCGTACTCGATGGATGTGAATCAGTAGCCGTAGATCATCTTGTAGGCGACCTCGGGGAGGAACTGTCCGGCCGAGGAGCCGCCTCCGACGCCGCAGTTGCCGTCGGACTCACCCGGGGCCTTGATCCACAAGAGCATCTCGGCGCCTCCGCCCTGCTGGGTGGGGGTGCCGATACGGCGGCCTGAGGGGTTGCACCACTGGCCGTTGGAGCCGTTGCCGTTGCGGCTGGTGTCCACGACGAACGGCTTGGTGTAGCCGTAGCGGGCGTTGAGCTCACGGTTGACGGCGTTGCCGTAGGCGGTGTTCTCGGCCGTGGTGAAGTAGTTGGAGACGTTGAGGGAGAAGCCGTGGGCCTGGCGGAGGCCGGCTTCGTGGAGGCGCCGGGCCATGGTCGCCGCGTCCGCCCAGCCGGGGTTGCCGGCGTCGAGGTAGACCCAGGTGTTGGGGGCCTGGCGGCTGAACTGGGTGAGGGCGCCGGTGAGCATGCCCTCGCGTTCGTCGATCTGAGCCTGGGTCATGCAACCGTAGTCCCCGAGGGAGTCCGGTTCGAGGATGACGACGGCCGGGCGGTTGGCGATCCCGCCGGCGAACTGGGCGATCCAGGTCGCGTAGGCGGACGGCGAAGCGGCTCCGCCCGCGGAGTGCCCGCCGCAGTAGTCGCGGTTGTAGACGTTGTAGGCGACGAGGATGGGCAGTTTGTCCCTGGAGTCCGCGGCGCCCGCGTACGCGCCGGTGGCGGTGCCGATGGCGCCGCTCCAGGAGCCGAACCAGCGGGCCATCGGGGTATTGGCGAGGGAGGCGTTGATCGCGGACGCCCGGCCGTCGCTGGGGTTGGCCGCGACCCACCTCTTCGCGCTGGAGTCGGGGTCCACGTAGAACCCGTTGGTCATGGTGGTCGGGTCGGCCGCGTGGGCGGACGGAGCGATGGCGAGCGCAAGCGGCAGCGTGAAGAGCGCTGCCACCAGGACGCGGAGTCTGCGGCGCATGGCTGTACCTCGGTTTCCTGACAGGGATGCGTCGCGCGCTCTTCTCCCGAGCGTGCGACGCGCTGAGGAAGTGCGGTGGTACGACGTCCCTTGTGCCGGCGACTCTCCGGCAGGAACGACACGTCCGAAGGCGGGCAGCGAGCGTTGGGAGCGCTCCCATTGGGAGCGGTCCCAACAGCGCCGAGGCCTTCGGGGTGTGGTCGGTATCGTGTTGCGGGCTGGTCAAGCTGTCAAGGGGCGACGTAACAACTCGCCCTTCACATGGCGAGCACGAGGCTCTACAGTCCACAACTGGAAGCGCTCCCAGCCCCCTCCGGTCCCTGAGGCTCGGCCGCGCGGGAAAGGTTCATGGCTCATGGCAGAAGATGCGCCACGTCGGCAGCCGACGCTCGACGAGGTGACCGAACTCGCCGGTGTCTCCCGCTCCGTGGCCTCCCGCGCCCTCAACAACGCACCGCACGTCAGCCGCGCCAAACGCGAGGCGGTCGAGCGGGCCGTCCGGCAACTCGGTTACGTACCCAATCCGACCGCCCGCGCTCTGGCCACCCGCCAGACAGGAGCAGCCGCCCTGGTCGTCTCGGGAGAGGATCCGTCGATCTTCGCGGATCCGTTCTTCGCCCAGGTGATCGTGGGGGCGTCGGCCGCTCTGGAGGAAGCCGACCTGCATCTGATGCTGTGCCTGGCCGCTTCCGACCGGGGCCGCAAGCGGGTGGAAAAGCTCCTTCGCTCCAGGGGCGCCGACGGCGTCATGCTGATGGCGCTGCGTGAGAACGATCCGCTGGCCCGTATGGCCGAGGAGGCGGTGATGCCCGTCGTGTTCGGCGGACGCCCGGTCGGTTCGGCTCCCCGGTGGTACGTGGACGTCGACAACGTCGGTGGAGCGCGCGAGGCGACCGAGTACCTGGTCTCGCGCGGCCGGACGCGCGTAGCCGCGATCTGCGGGCGTCTGGACACCGAGGCCGGGCGCGCCCGGTACCGCGGCTACCGGGACGCCATGCTGGCCGCCGGCCTCGATCCGTTCCCGCCGCAGGAGGGGGACTTCACCGAGCCCAGCGGAGCCGCCGCCATGGCCGCACTGCTGGCGAACCGCCCCGACCTGGACGGGGTGTTCGCCGCCAACGACAACATGGGTGCGGGTGCGCTGCGCACGTTGCGCGAGGCCGGCCGACGGGTCCCCGCCGATGTCGCAGTGGTCGGCTTCGACGACCTGGCCGTCGCCCAGATCGCCGATCCGCCGCTCACCACCGTCCACCAGCCCATAGCGGCTTTGGGACGGGAGATGGCGCGCATGCTCGTCGCGCTCATCAGCGGACAGGACCCCACCCCGCTGATCCTGCCCACCCGCCTGGTCATCCGCTTCAGCGCCTGACGGCTGTGGCCCGGACGCCTTCGCCTACTGCTGCGGGGCCAGACCGCGTTGGCGCAGCCATTTCAGCTGCACCGCGGTGTTCCGGCCGAAGCCGCCGCCGTGGTCGGCGAAGGGCCAGACGGTCATGGTCCGGTCCGCCCCCGCGTAGTGGTTGAAGGCGGCGTACACGGTGGAGGGCGGGCAGATCGGATCCATGAGGCCGACGCTGAACAGTGCCGGGGCCGTCGCCCGACGGGCGAAGTGCACACCGTCGAAGTAGTCGAGTGTGGCGAAGGTCGTCTCGACGCGGTGCGGACTGTGCCAGCGCAGGTATCTGGTGAGTTCCAGGTACGGGCCGTCATCGCTGATCTGCGCCGCCTGGCGGAAGTGGCACAGAAACGGGAGGTCCGGAACGACTGCCGCCACCCGGTCCGGGGCGAGTCCGGCGACCGCGAGAGCCAGACCGCCGCCCTGGCTGCCGCCCGCGACAACGACCCGCCCGGCATCCAGTCCGGGCAGTTCGACGATGGCGTCCACGGCGCGTACGCAGTCCGTCATGAGGCGGCGATAGTAGTAGTTGTCAGGTGAGTCGACGCCGCGGGTCATGAAGCCTTCGGCCCATTGCGTACCGTCGCCCTCGCCGTGGTCCGGGGTGTCGTGGCCCTGTCCGCGGCTGTCGACGACGAGCTGGGCGTAACCGGCCGCGGACCACAGCAGGTGGTCGGTGGGCAGCCCGCGGCCGCCGGAGTACCCGATGTAGGTGACGACGACCGGCAGCGGGGCTTCGGCGCCGCGCGGGCGCAGCAGCCAGGCGGCCACGGGTTCGCCGTTCCAGCCGGGGAAGCGTACGTCGTCGACCTCGACCGTGCTCAGCAGGTGCCGGTCGGTGACCCGCTCAGCCTTCACCGCTCCGCCTCGGGCGCGGGCTTCGGACAGGGTCCGCTGCCAGAAGGCGTCGAAGTCCTCCGGCACGGACACCTCCGGCCGGTAGGCGAGGAGGTCGTCAGCACGTTGATCAGACAGAGACATGGTGATCCTTCTCATGAGAGGCAGGAACGGAAGAGGCGTGGCGGGGCCCCGGGCGCGGGAAGCCAACTCGACACCGGAGACGGCGCCGGGCCGCGACGGGCAGGCGAGGCGGGACGCAGGGCCCCGCACACGGGCGGTCGCCATGCCGGCATGGCGAACAGGCTCGAGGTTGCTGTTGAAGCGCTTCGACGCTGTCATGTGCGAAGAGGCCTGTCAACTCCGGAAGCGGGACGAGTCCTGTCGTCATAAGAATCGAAGCGCTTCGAATAAGTCTGTCCAGTCTTGTGCCGCACGCACTCTTGATCGAAGGTGTCAGAATGGCGGTTGCAGCAGTCGAGGGGATGGGGAAAGGCGACCGTGCCGGACAACCGATCGGGAAGACCTTCGGCGGACGAACACAGGGAGCGTGGCGCGGGACCCGCGTCGGTGACGATCGCGTACATCGCCGAGTCCGCGGGCGTCTCGATTCCCACCGTGTCGAAAGTGCTCAACGGCAGGTCCGGGGTGTCGGACGAGACCCGGGCCCGGGTCGAGCAGTTGATCCTTGAGTACGGTTACCGCAAGCCTCCTCAGAGCCGGAGCAATCTGGTGGAGCTGGTGTTCCGCGAGCTGGAGCACATGTGGTCCGTGGAGATCATCCGCGGAGTCGAGCGCGTGGCCCGCAGGAACGGGGTCGGGTTGCTGGTGTCGGAGTTCGGGTTTCCGGACGCGGACGGAAGGACCATCGGCGACACGCTGGGGCGGCGACCGCAGGCCGTACTGTCGGTGGCCCAGCTCCTTGAGGCGGAGCGGGAGCAACTGACCGCCAAGGGCATCCCTTTCGTTGTTTTCGACCCGATTGAGGAGTTGCCGGACGGAGTGCCGTTCGTGGGAGCGACGAACTGGAGAGGTGGTCAGGCGGCGACCCGGCATCTGGTCGAATTGGGGCACCGGCGCATCGCCATGATCAGCGGGCCGGACCACGACTTCTGCCGCGCTCGGCTCTCCGGTTACGTCTCCGCCCTCGCGGAGGCGGGCCTGCCGACGGACCCCGGTCTGGTGGTGAAGACGCAGCTCTCGCGTGAACACGGGTACGTGGCGGCGCGGGAGCTGCTGTCCCGACCCGATCGTCCCACCGCCGTGTTCACCGCCAACGACATGCAGGCGCTCGGTGTCTATCAGGCCGCGCGGGAGCTGGGCCTGGGTATCCCGCATGACCTGAGCGTGGTGGGTTTCGACGACGTGCCGGCCGTGGCCTGGATGGATCCGCCCCTGACCACTGTCCATCAGCCGCTGGCCGAGATGGCGACGGCCGCCACCGAGCTGGCCCTCGCGCTCGGCCGGGGTGAGGCGGTGCCCCAGGTGGGGCTGGAGATCGTGACCACCCTCACGGTCCGGGAGAGCACGGCTGTGCCGAAGGAGAAGTGAGCCCGCGGGGAATGGACCGCTGTGCCTGGCCGCCCGGGGGAGCGGGCGGCCAGGAGCGAGGAGAGGTCGGTCAGGAGGCCGTGCCGGTGACCGAGGGTCCGGACTTGGTGACGTGGTAGGTGACGGTGGCTCCGCTGTAGAAGTGGAAGGTCAGCGTCACCGGCTCGGTGTCGCGGAGTGCGTTCAGGAAGATGCGGACGCTGCGGAAGCCCTGCGCGCGGACGGTGGCGAGCAGCTTTCTGGTGGTCAGCGGGTTGCCCCAGGACGTCTCGTCGGGAATGGCGTCCAGGGTGTTGCCCAGGTTCCAGCTGGGCTGCATCGCCGCGACGGCGTCCATGGCGGAAGCCGGGACCCTGACCGCCGACGGTGACGCTTCCCTCGTGCCGTCGGGCGAGGCCAGTGCCGTGCCGCCGGTCAGCCCCAGCATGACGAGCAGCGTCAGCAGCAGGGCCGCCAGGCGTCTCGGGCCCCGACTGCGGTGGTGTGCGGGGTGCCGTATGTCCTTCATCCGTCGTCCTTCTCGGTCGGTCGGGCCTTGATGCGCACTGCTGTCATGACGGCTCTTCGGGCGGAGAGGGTTGGCTATTACTGCTCTGGCGGACGGTCAGAGTCGGCTGCAGAAGGACCCGTTCGTCCGTCGGCGGCTCGCCCCGCTGCGCGGCGGTCAGCCGCCGGATCATCTGGCCGACCGCCACGCGGCCCAGTTCCTGTCCGGGGCCGGACACGGTGGTGAGGGCGGGTGTGTGCTGCTCGGCCAGCTGCTCCGGGCAGAGGGCGACCACCGAGGTGTCCTCGGGAACGGACCGTCCGGCGGCCTTCAGCAGGTCCAGCAGCGGGCCGATCGCCGCCTCGTTCTGCACCACGAAGCCCGTGGTGCCGGGGCGGTCGGCGAGGATCCGGGTCAGGGTCCAGGCGGTGGATTCGTACGTGCCCTCGCAGGGCCGGTGCAGGAAGCGCACCCGCCGCTGCTCCGCCCGTTCGCGGAATCCGGCGAGGGTTCGTTCGGCGTATCCGGCGTGCCGCTTGTAGACGCCGGAGCCGTAGCCGATGAAGCCCACGTACCGGTGGCCGAGATCCGCCAGGTGGTCCGCGCACAGGGCGCCGGCGGCGGCGAAGTCGTGGTCGACGCAGGACAGTTGGTGCGGGTCGTCCGGTAGGCCGATCAGCACGGCCTGCGTGCCACGGGCGCGCAGCGCGGAGATGCGGGGGTCGCCCAGTTCGACGTCCATGAGGATCACGCCGTCGGCCAGCCCGCTCGCCGCGACGCGCCGCACGCCCTCGGAGCCCTCCTCGTCGGTGACGAGCAGGACATCGTACCCGTGCCGCCGTGCCTCGGTCGTGACCGAGATGGCGATCTCCATCATGACCGGGACGTACATGTCCGTCCGCAGCGGCATCACCAGCGCGATGATGCGTGAGCGGCGGCCGGCCAGCGTCCTGGCTCCGGCGTTGGGGTGGAAGCCGAGTTCCGCCACGGAGCGCAGGACACGGCCGCGGGTCGTCTCGGAGATCTGGTGGGAGCCGTTCAGGACGTAGCTGACCGTGCTGGACGAGACACCCGCGTGTCTCGCCACGTCGGCGATGGTCACCATGATGGTGCGCCGGCGTCCTTGAACCCGGGATCGGTGCCTGTCTTCTGCTGTCCGCCATCGTGGTTCAACTCGTGCGTCATGGTCGGGGCCCTTCCCCTGGAGCTGTCGAAGCGCTTCACTTGGCACGGGAAGTTAGCGGGCTTGTTTCGCACGAAACAAGAGCCCAGATGTCAAAGAAAGTTTCTTTGCCTGGTCCATTGACAGCCTGTGCGAGCACTGGCAGCGTCGATGCGCTTCGACACGCTCACGCTCAAGTCGTCATCCATATCCGCCTGCAGAGGGATCTGATTCGTGGCCACTCCGTTCCGTGAACCGGCCCCGCGACGCCGGCACCGGCTGCTACCTCGGTCTCAAGGACGACGCCTCGCTCGTCGTGGACCGGACAGTGCTCAAGAGCTGGTTCATCAACGAAAATTTCCAGCCCGGCGTAGCGAGGACGGCCGGGGCCGTCCGCCCGGAACTCCCATCGGGCGGACAACGGCTCTGACGCGAGCGACGGTGCTCACCGTGGTGACCGCCCTTTGGGCGGCGCTCCTGGCCGGATTGGGCGCCGCCGCGACGGCACGGGCGGCCACCGTGGATCCGAACGCGTGGTACGTACTGGTCAACCGTGGCAGCGGCAAGGCGCTCGACGTGTCGGGCGCGAGCACCGCCGACGGGGCGGGCCTCTCGCAGTGGACCCGCGCCGACAGCGCCAACCAGCGGTTCCAGTTCGTCGACTCGGGCAACGGCTACTACCGGCTCAAGGCGCAGCACTCCGGCAAGGTGCTGGACGTCTTGAACTACGCCACCGCCGACCACGCGGACATCGTGCAGTGGAGCGACGCGGGCAGCACCAACCAGCAGTTCCGGCTGGCCGACTCGCCGGATGGTTACGTCCGGCTGATCAACCGCAACAGCGGCAAGGCCGTCGAGGTCGACAACGCCTCCACCGCTGACGGAGCCAAGGTCGTGCAGTTCACTGACTGGGGCGGGGCCAACCAGCAGTGGCAACTGGTCCCCACGACGGGAGTGCTGGCTCAGGTGCACACCGCCGGGCGGGTGAAGGACGCCGGAGACACGGTGCAGTACAGCTGGCCCGGCGTGTACTTCGAGGGCACCGTCAGGGGCACCGGCGTGGGCATCGTGCTCAACGACTCGGCCGCCGACTACGACGTCCAGGTCGACGGAGCCACCGTCGCCACGCTCGTCACGCCCGGCCGGACCACGCACTGGGTCAACGGCCTGCAGGACCGCACGCACACCGTCCGGCTCGTCAAGCGCAACGACAGCCCAGGGGACACCAGCACGTTCGGAGGCTTCGTCGCCGCGCCGGGCGGTGCCGTGCTGAGCAAACCGGCGGCCCGCAACCGCCAGATCGAGTTCATCGGGGATTCCCTCACGGTGGGCTACGGCAACCTCTCGACCTCGCGCGACTGCACCTGGGACCGGGTCAGGCGGACCACCAACGCCGACGTGAGCTACGGCGCCCTGACCGCCCGGCAACTGAACGCCGACTACCAGATCAACGGCTATTCGGGCCTCGGCATGGTGCGCAACTACAACGGAGGCTCTCCGGACGTCACCTACCGGACCTTCTACGACCGTGCCCTGTTGAACGTGTCCGGCGACGTCTGGCAGAACCCGGGCACCTGGCGCCCTCAGCTCGTGGTGGTCAACCTCGGCACGAACGACTTCTCGACCGCCATCAACCCCGGTGAGCCGTGGACGCCCGACAGCCTGGCGGCCGCCTACCGCACCGCCTACGGCGACTTCCTCCAGAAGCTGCGGACCCGCTACGGGGCCACGACCACCATCGTGGCGGTCGGCACCGGCCAGTTCGCCGGCCATGTCCAGCAGGTGGTCAAGGCACGCAACGACGCCGGTGACAGCCGGGTGCGCTACTGGTCCCTCGACGACTCGGGGCTGGACTTCCTGGGCTGCGACTGGCACTACTCGGCGCACGACGACCGACTCATCGCCGACCGGCTCACGTCGTTCATCGCCGGTCTGCCGATGGGCTGGTGACGGCACCGACGACCCAAGAGCACCACAGACCCGACTACGGGACCTCCGACTCCGGAAGCGGTGCGGCTGGACCCGACGGTCGAGATCGCCATCCCCGGCCACCGTGCTCGGGCCGCCCCATGAGCTTCTTCGGTGCGGCCCTTGTACCGGTGTCGTAGCACGGCGTTTTCGTGCTGCAGGGCGAGGAGTTCGGCCCCCTTGGAGGCCTCGCCGCCGGTCCTCACCGCTTCCGCATACGCGCTGGCACGCAGGTCTTGACGGCAGAGCGGCCGACCGCCTTGACTACGTAGTCAATCGAGGTCCGCGCAGCCATTCCGGACGGCGACCACCTCCATGTCCCGCCCCTCCATGTCCCGCCCCTCCATGTCCCGCTCCTCGAAGGAGGACCATGCCCGACAGCGCCACCCCGCTCCGGTCCGCGGCCCGGGCGGGGGCGCCGCCCCCCCCCCCACCCGGTCCCGGCCATGCCAGCCCTGGGGGGGGCGC
>NZ_JBHWES010000078.1:0-54112 GCF_042734105.1 Streptomyces sp. NPDC059679
GGGGCCGCAGCCGCCGCGGCGCCAGCGGCGGCCGCGCGCGGAACCGCCGGGCTGCCGCCACGGCCGGGCGCCGGGGCCGCAGCCCCGGGCCTCGCCGCCGCCTCGAACGCGACGGCCGCCGCCCCGGACGCTGCGCGGCAAGAGCCTGCGGGCGGCATCAGGCCCTCCCGGCACAGGTGGTGGGCGCGGCGCCCGCACGCCACCAAAGCCCCCCTTACTCCCGGCGACAGCCCAGCCGTATCGGGCCCTGCCGCGCGGCAGGGCGCCGGGCGTCGTGGCTCGCCGCTCGGCCGAGGGCCCTCGCGGGCGCCCCGGGGGTGGGTGGCGTGGGCCGCGGGGCCCGCGGTGCGGGGGCCCTGGCTGGTGGCGATGCTGGTGACGGGGGTCGTCGCGGCCGGGGCCGCGCGGGCCGCGGGGGTTTCCGGGGTGCGGCCGCTGTTGCTGGTGCTCGCGCCCGTACTGCCGTCCGCCGGGGTGGCCGTCTCGTACGGGCGGCACGCCGATCCGATGCATGAGCTCGCCGCGTCCACGCCGTCCGGCGGGCTGCGGCTGCTGCTGACCCGTACGGCGGCCGTGCTCGCCGTGTCCGTGCCGCTGCTGACCCTCGTCGGGCAGCTGCTGCCCGCGGCCGCCGGGGCGCCCGCCGCCTCGGCCTGGCTGTTGCCGGGGCTCGCGCTCACGCTCGCCGCGCTCGCCCTCGCCTCGTACGTCGGCTGCCGGATCGCCACCTGCGCGGTCACCGCGGGCTGGCTGCTGGCCGTCGGCGCCCCGGCGCTCCTCGCGGGCCCGGCCGACGGTGAACGCGTCCCCCTCGCGGAGGCCGTGTCCGACTCCCTCGCCGCCGTCCTCTCCGGCCCCGCCGCCCAGAGCTGCTGGGCAGCGACGGCGGCGCTGTGCGCGGGGCTGCTGGCCCTGCGCCGTACTTCCTTCGACCACCTGGAGCGCATGTGAACAGCGCCGTCTCCGTGCACGGGCTGACGGTCCGGCACCGCAGGACCACCGCCCTCGACGCCGTCGACCTCGCCTTCGGCACCGGCGTACACGGCCTGCTCGGCCCCAATGGCGCGGGCAAGACCTCCCTGATCCGCGTCCTCGCGACCGTCGCCCCGCCCACCTCCGGGCGGGTGGAACTGCTCGGCGGCGATGTCTCGGCGCCCGCGCACCGCACCGCCGTACGCCGCGGGCTGGGCTATCTGCCGCAGGAGTTCGGCTACTACCCGGGCTTCACGGTGCGCGAATTCGTCGCGTACGTGGCGTGGCTGAAGGAGATGGAGCGCGCCGCCGCGCCCGCCGCCGTGGAGCGCGCGGTCGCGCGGGTCGGGCTGGCCGACCGCATCGACGCGAAGATCCGCACCCTGTCGGGCGGCATGGTGCGCCGCGTCGGCATCGCCCAGGCGATCGTCAACGACCCGGATCTGCTGCTCCTCGACGAACCGACGGCCGGGCTCGACCCGGAGCAGCGGGTGGACTTCCGGGCGCTGCTGCGGGAGCTGGGCCGCGACGCGACGGTGATCGTCTCGACCCATCTGGTCGAGGACGTCGCCGCGGCCTGTACGGAGGTCACGCTGATCGGCGCGGGCCGGGTGGCCTACCGCGGCACGCCGCACGCCCTGGCCGCGCTCGGCGAGGAGGCGGGGGCGGAGGACTTCGGCGACAACCCGATCGAGCGCGGCTACGCCGTGGCCCTGCGGCGCCACCGGTCCGGCGCGGCCGCTACGGCTTCCGGATGGTCGGTGACCCGATGAGCCGGACGACCATGATCCGCCCCCCGCGCGCCACGCACTCCAGGCGCGCCATCGCCCTCCCGCGCACCGCGCGCCCCTTGCGCACCGAACTCCGCCGCGGCATCGGCCCGGCCGTGGGCGTCGCGACGCTGGCCGCCCTGTTGTTCGCCGCGTACGAAAAGGCCGACGACTGGCTGACCGGCTGGTCGGACACGGCGGACATGCTGCGCACGGCGGGGCTGCTGCTCGGCGCACCGCTGGCGGCGGCGGCCGCATGCTGGCAGGGCGGGCGGGAGCGCCGACGAGGTACGGAGGAGCTGCTGGCCACGGCCGCGCGCCCGCGCCTCCGGCGGACCCTGCTGGCCGCGGCGCCCGCCATCCTGTGGCCGGTCGCCGGATATCTGCTCACGACCGCCGTGTGCCTGTCGGTGACCTGGCAGTACGCAAGCTACGGCGGCCCGTACGCATCGCTGATCGCGGCCGACGCGACGGCGATCGCCGCGATCGCCGCGCTGGGGTTCCTCGCCGGCCGGCTCGTGCCGTGGCGGCTGGCCCCGCCCCTGGTGGCCTTCGTCGTCTTCGCCGTCGACCCCTTTATCGCCAACCAGGACTCCCCCGTCGCATGGCTGAGCCCCGGCAAGGAGCACATCTACTCCTGGGACCGGCCGGTGTGGTGGTTCGGCCCCGCCTCGATGGTGTGGACGGCCGGGCTCGCGGCGGCGGCGCTGCTGGCCTACGCCGCCCGCCGCCGCGCCCGCGCGCTGGCGCTCGCGCCGCTCACCGCGGCGGCCGCCGCGGCCGTCCTGATCGCGCAGACGGGCGACGGCGTATGGCGCCCGGACCCGGCGAGCGCCGCGCTGGTCTGCGACGACGGCGCCCCGCGCGTCTGCGTCACGCGGGCGCACAGCAGGATGCTGCCGGACGCGTCCGCGGCACTGGCCGGGCTGACGGCGAAGCTGCGCACCGTACCGAACGCGCCCACCCGCATCGTCGAGAGCCTGGACGACAGCGAGGCGCGCCGCACCGACGCCCCGCTGTCCGGCGTGGAGTACTACTTCCGGCGCAACCGGATCGTCGAGCCGGAGATGTTCGCGGCCAACGCCGCCCTCGGCGCCACCACGGCGCCGTCCTGCCCGGGCATCTCGGACGAGGACCGCTACAACGATCTCAGCGAGGCCGTGGCCGAGTGGCTGGCGCCGATGCCCCGGCCCGAGCCGCCCGTCGGCCAGGACGCACCGGGCTACACCCGTGATCTGGAGAGGCTGAAAGCGATGCCCGACCGAGAGCGCACCCGCTGGCTCGGCACCTACTTCGCCGCCGCGCGCTCCTGCCGGCTGGAGCAGGTGACGGCGCCATGAGCCTGCTGCTGTACGCGCGCTCGCGTGCCCTGCCCATGACCGTCGCCGTCCTGGCCGCTGCCTGGCCCACCACCGCCTGGCTCGCGGACTGGGTCGTGGCGCACTCCGACCTCGGCCCGCGGGCCCGGCTGCCTGTCGTCGTCCTCGCACCGCTGCTGGTCTCGGCCGCGATCGGGGCGAGCCTGTACACCCACAGCGAGGAGCTGGACCGGACGGCCGTACGCCCCTGGTGGCCGCGGCGCGCCTGCCAGTTGCTGCTGCTCACGGCGGTGGCGGCGGGGCTGCTGGCGATGGCCGTCCCGGGCGACTCGCAGGTGTACGGGGCGTACGCCATGGCCCGTAACGTCCTGGGCTCCGTGGGGGTCACCGCCCTGGCCGCCGCGCTCATCGGCGCCCGGCTGAGCTGGCTGCCGATGCTGGTGCACACCAGCGCGGTCTACTTCACCGCGCGGGCCGAACCGGGTGGCTCCGGCGCGGTCTGGGCCTGGTCGGTCCAGCCGGGGCCGCAGCGGGCGGCGTGGTGGACGGCGGCCGCGCTGTTCGCCGCGGGCAGCTGCCTCTACGCGCTGCGCGGCGCCCGCCCGGAGGGCCCCGGCTCGCGCCGCTGAACCTCACGCCGCTGAACGGCCCGCCGCACGTACGGCCAGCACAGGACGCCGGTCGTCAGGGCGAGCAGATGGCCCCAGTCGGTGAGCGGATCGGCGAACTCCACCAGGTCCAGGACCAGCGCCAGCGTGATCCCGCCGAGCAGCGTCCAGCGCAGCCGGGGCCACAGCAGCCCGGCGAGCGCGCCGGTGCAGGCGAGCAGCCCGTAGCTGATGCCGTAGTCGAGCCGGCGCAGCGAGCTGTCGGGCAGGTGTCCGGCGGCGACCGAGGCGGCCACGGGCAGCTCGGTCAGCAGCGTCGCCAGCACATGCCCGAGCAGAAACACCCCGGCGGTCCGCCAGCCGCCCAGCCGCCGCTCCAGCGCCCCGACCACGAGGAGGAAGGCCAGGATGTACGGCATCAGCACCCCGCCCGCGACCCACACCGCGCTGGCGACCAGCACCAGCACCGGGCGATCGGCGAGGTTCACGACGTCGGTGCTGGAGTGGGTCAGGATGTCGTGCACCAGGTCCGGGTCCGCGAGCCGGGCGAACAGCCCGGTGACGACCAGGACCACGGCGTAACCGAGCGTGAACGGCGTCCGCGCCGGACTGGGCACGATCCGCGCCCACGTACGTACGGCGCGCGGGGCCCGGGTCGGGGCCGGGGAGAGCTGTGGTGTGGCGGCGTCGGGGGCCGCTGGGCCGGAGAGGGAGGCCGTGGCCGCGCGGCGCGCGGCGGCGCGGCAACGCTTCGGCGGGCGCAGAGCCCGGCGTGGTTCACCGGCCGCCGTACCGGCCGCTCGTGTCTCCGTCACGCCGACGCTCCTTCCTCTTGCCGTCCCGGCCCTCTCCTCGCCATCCCGTCACAACAACGGCCGGGTCGCATTTCATGTCACCAGCCCCGCAGTTGTGAACGCCGCCACAACCGTCCTGGGCCGGCTCGGCCCCGATGGGTAGATTCGCCCTCAGCAGCCCGAAGCCCCAGCAGCCCCCAAGCCCCGGCAGCCCCGGAAGGACCTCGCCCCCCGTGCACCCGCCGTACGACACCGCAGCCGACCCCGACCGCCCCGTGACCCTCGACCGTCGCGAGGGCCCGTACGGCGAGGTGGTGCTGCGGCGGCGCGGCGCGGGGGACCCCGGCACCGGCACCGGCACCGGCACCGCACAGCCCGTCTTCGAGATCATCGCCAATGGGTGCTTCCTGATGGACACCTCCGACGGCCGCTCCGAGCGCCTTCTGATCCGCGCCGCGCTGAACGCCCTGCCCGCCGGCCGCCAGGCGCCCGCGCTGCTGATCGGCGGCCTGGGCGTCGGGTTCTCGCTGGCCGAGGCGGCGGCCGAGCCGCGGTGGGGCCGGATCGCGGTGGTGGAGCGCGAGGAGGCGGTCATCGACTGGCACCGCACCGGCCCGCTGGGCCGGATCTCCGCCGCCGCGCTCGCCGATCCCCGTACCGAGGTCATCCGGGCCGATCTGGTCGCCCATCTGCACTCGGGCACGACAGCCGAGCGCTACGACGCGCTCTGCCTGGACATCGACAACGGCCCCGACTGGACGGTCACCGAGGACAACGACGGCCTCTACTCCCCCGCGGGTCTCGCCGCCTGCCGTACCCGCCTCGCCCCGGGCGGAGTGCTCGCGGTATGGTCCGCCCAGCCCTCGTCCGCCTTCGAGGAGGCTCTCCGGAATGCCGGTTTCACGGGGGTGCGGACCGAAGAGATCAGCGTTGCCCGAGGTGTCCCGGACGTGGTTCACCTCGCGATTCGAGGCGCGTAGCCGAGCCGCGTAGGCTGCCTTTACGCTGCTTGCCAGCGCGCGCGGCCGGGCAATTGACCAGCCAGGAGCCGCGGTTTCACGGAACAAAGCAGGGGCGGGCGCATGGAGCAGACTCACAGCAGCCACAACGGAGCCGCCACGACCACGCCGGGAGCACAGCGCCGGGTCCTGGTCGTCGAGGACGATCCGACCATAGTGGACGCCATCGCGGCCCGGCTGCGCGCCGAGGGGTTCCAGGTACAGACGGCCGGGGACGGCCCGGCGGCCGTCGATACGGCCGAGGCGTGGCAGCCGGATCTGCTGGTGCTCGATGTGATGCTGCCCGGGTTCGACGGTCTGGAGGTCTGCCGCCGGGTGCAGGCCAGGCGCCCGGTGCCGGTGCTGATGCTCACCGCGCGCGACGACGAGACCGACATGCTGGTGGGCCTGGGTGTCGGCGCCGACGACTACATGACCAAGCCGTTCTCCATGCGGGAACTGGCCGCGCGGGTGCATGTGCTGCTCAGACGCGTCGAGCGGGCGGCGCTTGCCGCGCACACCCCGCGCAGCGGCATTCTTCGCCTGGGCGAGCTGGAGATCGACCACGCGCAGCGCCGGGTGCGGGTGCGCAACGTGGATGTGCACCTCACCCCGACCGAGTTCGATCTGCTGGTCTGTCTGGCCAACACGCCGCGTGCGGTGCTCTCCCGGGAGCAGCTGCTCGCGGAGGTCTGGGACTGGGCGGACGCCTCGGGCACCCGGACCGTGGACAGCCATATCAAGGCGCTGCGCCGGAAGATCGGCGCGGAGCGGATCCGTACGGTGCACGGCGTGGGATACGCCCTGGAGACCCCGGCGGCATGAGGCCCTCGGGCCGCCGGACGGCCGTCTGGAGCCGCGAGAAATGGCGCCGCATGACCTGGCGCCGCGAGACCTGGCGCCGTGAGGTCTGGCGCCGCGAGAAATGGCGCCACACCTGGCGTGAGACCTGGCGCGCCGCCTGGGGCCGCCAGTGGGACCGGCTGTGGGACCGGCTGTGGGAGGCCCTGAAGCCGTTCGACCCGTACCGGTCGGTGAAGGCCGCGCTGGGCGCGCTGGTCATCGGCTCGGTGATCATCACGACCCTGCTGGTGTTCGCCGCGATGCACTCGGACACCGAGCTGCGTATCATCACCATCTTCTCGATCATCGCCTCACTGCTGATCACCCAGTTCGTGGCGCACGGTCTGACCGCCCCGCTGGACGAGATGACCGAGGTCACCCGGGCGATGGCGCACGGCGACTACACCCGCCGGGTGAGCGCGGCCCAGCGGGGGGACGAGTTCGGCGCCCTGGCGACCTCGTTCAACCGGATGGCCGCCGACCTGGAGGCGGTGGACACCCAGCGCAAGGAGATGGTCGCGAACGTCTCCCATGAGCTGCGCACGCCGATCGCGGCACTACGCGCGGTCCTGGAGAACGTCGTGGACGGGGTATCGGAGGCCGACCCGGAGACGATGCGCATCGCGCTGCGCCAGACCGAGCGGCTGGGCCGGCTGGTCGAGCAGCTGCTCGACCTGTCCCGGCTGGACAAGGGTGTGGTGCCGCTGTACGCGCGGCGCTTCGAGGTCTGGCCGTATCTGGCCGGGATCCTCAAGGAGGCCAGCATGGCCAAGAGCGCGTACGCGGCCGGCAGCTCGGGCGCGCACGCCCGCAAGGACGTGCACCTCAACCTGGACGTCTTCCCGTCCGACCTGGCCGGGCACGCCGATGTGGAGCGGCTGCACCAGGTCGTGGCGAATCTCATCGACAACGCCGTGAAGCACTCCCCGGCGCACGGCCGCGTCACCGTACGGGCGCGGCGCGGCGAGGGGCCGGAGAGCCTGGAGCTGGAGGTCCTGGACGAGGGCCCGGGGATCCCGGAGGCGGAGCGCCACCGGGTCTTCGAGCGCTTCAACCGGGGCGGCCCGTCCGCTCAGGGCGGAAAGCCGGGCGCGCCGCGCGGGCCCGGACAGGGCAGCGACGGCGGTACGGGTCTCGGGCTGGCCATCGCACGGTGGGCGGTGGATCTGCACGGGGGGCGGATAGGCGTGGCCGAGTCGCCCCGGGGCTGCCGGATCAAGGTCAGCCTGCCGGGGACCCACTCCAAAGAGCCCTGAGACCACCCAGCGGCCGCCGGCAGACCACTGACGGGCCGCTGGTCTCTGGCAGATCTTCTAGACGAACCCGAGCCCCACAGAGATCAAAATTGACGTAAAGTCGTCAACGACGGCGCACATGCGTCGACGGTCGCGCACATCCGAGCGGGTGTGGGCGCATTTTCGCGTTCCCATCGCGCACCAGAACCAGCGGTGATTCCCGCCACCTCAGGCCCCGAAACCAGCCGATCAATGTGACTTGCGCGACGATGACCAGTGCGGCCTGCACGTAAGGGTCCGAGAGGCGTAGCCTTTATTCCCGCTGTCCACCACCTTTAGGAAGCGGAAGAGGGCGGTTGCCGCCGTGTCGCCACAGTCCCCCAACAGTTCGAGCGTCTCGACCGACCAGCAGGACGGTCAGGGGAGTAACCCTGCCGCCGCGTTCGGCCCCAACGAGTGGCTCGTCGACGAGATCTACCAGCAGTACCTCCAGGACCCGAACTCGGTCGACCGAGCCTGGTGGGACTTCTTCGCCGACTACAAGCCGGGCCAGGACACCAGCTCCGCGGTGGCCGAGTCCGCGACGGCCCCGCCGGCCCCGGCCGCTGCGGGGGCGGCCGGTACCGGCGCCGCCGCGCCGGCCCCGGTGAGCAACGGTGCCGCGCCGGCTCCGGCGAAGCCCGCCGCCCCGGCCGCGCCGCCCGCCGCTCAGGCCGTCCCGGCCCCGGCGCCGGTGAAGCCCGCGGCTCCGGCCCCGGCCGCCGCTCCGGCGAAGGCCGCGCCCGCGAAGGCCGCAGCCGCGCCCGCCGCCAAGGCCGCCGAACCGGCCGCCCCGGGCGCCGGTCCGGAGTACGTCACGCTGCGTGGCCCCTCGGCCGCCGTCGCGAAGAACATGAACGCCAGCCTCCAGCTGCCGACGGCCACCTCCGTGCGCGCCGTCCCGGTCAAGCTGCTGTTCGACAACCGCATCGTCATCAACAACCACCTCAAGCGCGCCCGCGGCGGCAAGGTGTCCTTCACGCACCTGATCGGCTACGCCATGGTGCAGGCGCTGAAGGCGATGCCCTCGATGAACCACTCGTTCACCGAGAAGGACGGCAAGCCGACCCTGGTCAAGCCCGAGCACGTCAACCTCGGCCTCGCCATCGACCTGGTCAAGCCCAACGGCGACCGCCAGCTCGTCGTCGCGGCGATCAAGAAGGCCGAGACGCTGAACTTCTTCGAGTTCTGGCAGGCCTACGAGGACATCGTCCGCCGCGCCCGCGCGAACAAGCTGACGATGGAGGACTTCACCGGCGTCACGGCCTCCCTCACCAACCCGGGCGGCATCGGCACCGTGCACTCCGTGCCGCGGCTGATGCCCGGACAGGGCCTGATCATCGGCGTCGGCGCCATGGAGTACCCGGCCGAGTTCCAGGGCACGTCGCAGGACACCCTGAACAAGCTGGGCATCTCCAAGGTCATGACGCTGACCAGCACCTATGACCACCGGGTGATCCAGGGCGCCGCCTCCGGCGAGTTCCTGCGGATCATGAGCCAGCTGCTGCTCGGCGAGAACGACTTCTACGACGAGATCTTCAAGGCGCTGCGGATCCCGTACGAGCCGGTCCGCTGGCTGCGCGACATCGACGTCTCGCACGACGACGACGTCACCAAGGCCGCGCGCGTCTTCGACCTGATCCACTCCTACCGGGTCCGCGGCCACGTCATGGCCGACACCGACCCGCTGGAGTACCGCCAGCGCAAGCACCCTGACCTGGACATCATCGAGCACGGGCTCACCCTGTGGGACCTGGAGCGCGAGTTCGCGGTCGGCGGCTTCGCGGGCAAGACGATGATGAACCTGCGCGACATCCTGGGCGTGCTGCGCGACTCGTACTGCCGCACCACCGGCATCGAGTTCATGCACATCCAGGACCCGAAGCAGCGCAAGTGGATCCAGGACCGCGTGGAGCGCCCGCACGCCAAGCCGGAGCGCGACGAGCAGCTGCGGATCCTGCGCCGGCTCAACGCGGCCGAGGCGTTCGAGACCTTCCTGCAGACGAAGTACGTCGGCCAGAAGCGCTTCTCGCTGGAGGGCGGCGAGTCCGTCATCCCGCTGCTCGACGCGGTGCTGGACGCGGCCGCCGAGTCGCGCCTGGACGAGGTCGTCATCGGCATGGCCCACCGCGGCCGGCTCAACGTCCTCGCCAACATCGTCGGCAAGTCGTACGCGCAGATCTTCCGCGAGTTCGAGGGCAACCTCGACCCGAAGTCGATGCACGGCTCCGGCGACGTGAAGTACCACCTGGGCGCCGAGGGCACCTTCACCGGCCTGGACGGCGAGCAGATCGCCGTCTCGCTGACCGCCAACCCCTCCCACCTGGAGGCGGTGGACCCGGTCCTGGAGGGCGTGGTCCGCGCCAAGCAGGACATCATCGGCAAGGCCGGCACCGACTTCACCGTCCTGCCCGTCGCCCTGCACGGCGACGCCGCCTTCGCGGGCCAGGGCGTCGTGGCCGAGACGCTGAACATGTCGCAGCTGCGCGGCTACCGCACCGGCGGCACCGTGCACATCGTCATCAACAACCAGGTCGGCTTCACCGCCGCCCCGGCCGCGTCCCGCTCCTCGATGTACGCCACGGACGTCGCGCGCATGATCGAGGCGCCGATCTTCCACGTCAACGGCGACGACCCGGAGGCCGTGGTGCGCGTCGCGCGCCTCGCCTTCGAGTTCCGCCAGGCGTTCAACAAGGACGTGGTCATCGACCTCATCTGCTACCGCCGCCGCGGTCACAACGAGACCGACAACCCCGGCTTCACCCAGCCGCTGATGTACGACCTGATCGACAAGAAGCGCTCGGTGCGCAAGCTCTACACCGAGTCGCTGATCGGTCGCGGCGACATCACCCTGGAAGAGGCCGAGCAGGCGCTGCAGGACTTCCAGGGCCAGCTGGAGAAGGTCTTCACCGAGGTCCGCGACGCCACCTCGCAGCCGACCCCGACCGCGGTCCCCGAGCCTCAGCCGGAGTTCCCGGTGGCGGTCTCCACGGCCGTCAGCCAGGAGGTCGTCAAGCGGATCGCCGAGTCCCAGGTCAACATCCCCGACCGGATCACCGTCCACCCGCGGCTGTACCCGCAGCTCCAGCGGCGCGCGGCGATGATCGAGGACGACACGATCGACTGGGGCATGGGCGAGACCCTGGCCATCGGCTCGCTGCTGATGGAGGGCACCCCCGTCCGGCTGGCCGGCCAGGACTCCCGCCGCGGCACCTTCGGCCAGCGCCACGCGGTGCTGGTGGACCGGGAGACCGGTGAGGACTACACCCCGCTGCTCTACCTCAACGACGAGCAGGCCCGTTACAACGTCTACGACTCGCTGCTCAGCGAGTACGCGGCGATGGGCTTCGAGTACGGCTACTCGCTGGCCCGGCCGGACGCGCTGGTCATGTGGGAGGCCCAGTTCGGTGACTTCGTCAACGGCGCGCAGACGATCGTCGACGAGTTCATCAGCTCGGCCGAGCAGAAGTGGGGCCAGACCTCCGGCGTCACGCTGCTGCTCCCGCACGGCTACGAGGGCCAGGGCCCGGACCACTCCTCGGCCCGTATCGAGCGCTTCCTCCAGCTGTGCGGGCAGAACAACATGACTGTCGCCGCGCCGACGCTGCCGTCGAACTACTTCCACCTGCTGCGCTGGCAGGTCCACAACCCGCACCACAAGCCGCTGGTCGTCTTCACCCCGAAGTCGATGCTGCGTCTGAAGGCGGCGGCCTCCAAGACCGAGGAGTTCCTGAACGGCGCCTTCCGCCCGGTCATCGGGGACGAGACGGTCGACCCGGCCGCGGTCCGCAAGGTCGTCTTCACCTCCGGCAAGGTCTACTACGACCTGGCCGCCGAGCGGGACAAGCGCGGGCTGACGGACACGGCCATCATCCGGCTGGAGCGGCTGTACCCGCTGCCGGGCGCCGAGCTGCAGGCCGAGATCGCCAAGTACTCCGGCGTCCAGAAGTTCGTCTGGGCGCAGGAGGAGCCGGCGAACCAGGGCGCGTGGCCGTTCGTCGCGCTCAACCTGATCGACCACCTGGAGCTCTCGGTGGGCGCGGACCTGCCGGCCTCCGAGCGGCTCGTCCGGGTGTCCCGGCCGCACTCCTCCTCCCCGGCGGTGGGGTCGAACAAGCGGCACCAGGCGGAGCAGCAGGCGCTGGTCAACGAGGTCTTCGAGATCTGACCTGCCCTGAGGCTGTCAGCCGTAGCTGTACGGAAGGCCCGGCTCCCGCGCGATGCGGGGCCGGGCCTTCCGGCTTCCGGGCCGACGCCGAGATGTGACGGACCGGGCTCAGGCCGAGGATGGGAGCAGAGGTGCGCCCATGAACTACTTCGCCGCCGCAGGGCCGGTTCGCCGTTCGGCAGCCGCCGTCTCGGCGCGTCTGGAGCCGTCCCTCCTCGCCGTCACGGCAGCTGCTCTGACGGCCGGCGGTGTGGCCTGGGCCGTCGGTGCCGGCAGCCTCGCGGACCTGTTGTGGGGCCTGGGGACAGTGTCCGCCATTGTCCCGGCGGTGGGGTGGGTCGTGGCCGCGTTGCGGCGCGGTCGCGCGGGCGTGGACCTGATCGCGGTTCTCGCCCTCGGCGGCACCCTGGCCGTGCACGAGTACCTGGCCGGCGCGCTGATCGCGCTGATGCTGGCCACCGGCCGCACTCTCGAAGCCGCAGCGGGGCGGCGCGCCTCCCACGATGTACGGGCCCTTGTGGAACGCGCGCCGCGCACGGCCCGGCGCCTCACCGACGCCGGGGCGCGCACGGTTCCGCTTGCCGAGGTGGAAGTCGGTGACCTGCTCGTGGTGGGCCCAGGGGAAGTGGTCCCGGTCGACGGCCGCGTGGAGAGCGCCATCGCCGTGTTGGACGAGTCGGTGCTCACCGGGGAGGCCCTGCACATCGAGCGACCGAGGGACGAAGCCGTACGCAGCGGGGTGGTCAACGCGGGCGGCGCCTTCAATCTGAGGGCCACCGCCACTGAGCAGGACAGCGCTTATGCCGAGATCGTGAGGCTGGCTCGGCAGGCCGGTGCGGCGTCCGCTCCCGTGGTTCGCCTGGCCGACCGGTACGCGGCCTGGTTCCTGCCGCTGTCCCTGGCGGTGGCCGGGCTGGCCTGGCTTCTGAGCGGCTCCGCGGTACGGGCGGTGGCGGTCCTGGTGGTCGCCACCCCGTGCCCGCTGCTGCTGGCCGCGCCGGTCGCGATCGTCTCCGGCCTGTCCCGCGCCTCACGCCTGGGTGTGGTGATCCGCGGTGGCGGCGCGCTGGAGAACCTCGGCCGAGCCCGCACCGTGCTGCTGGACAAGACCGGCACCCTCACCGGCGGCCGTCCTCGTGTCCTTGACGTCGCTGCCGCACCGGGGTGGAAGCCGGCGCAGGTGCTGCGCCTGGCGGCTTCAGTCGACCAGTACTCCCCGCATGTGCTGGCCCATGCCATCGTCGACGCCGCCCGGGAACGCGGACTGGAGCTGCCCGTGGTGGCGGACGTCACCGAGGACCCCGGCCGGGGCGCCTCGGGCACCGTGGACGGGCATCGGGCGTCCATCGGCCGGATCGACACCGCGGGTGCTGCGCCGTCCTGGGCCAGAGGCGTGGACAACCGCGCACTGCTCGACGGTGCGGCCGTCGCCTGGCTGACCGTCGACGGGCACGTGGCCGGCGCCGTCCTCCTTCGCGATCCGATACGCTCCGACGCCCCCAGAACCCTGCGCCACCTGCGGACGGCGGGCATCGAGCGGATCATGATGCTCACAGGTGACCGGGCCGAGCCCGCGCACGAGGTCGCCGCCGTCCTCGGTCTCGACGGCGTACGGGCCGAGCTCGGCCCCGCGCACAAGGTCGCCGCGGTCCGCGCCGAACGCGACCGCGCCGTCACCGTCATGGTCGGCGACGGCGTCAACGACGCCCCCGCGCTCGCCGCGGCGGACGTCGGGGTGGCCATGGGCGCCCGTGGCTCCACCGCCTCCTCCGAAGCCGCCGACATCGTCCTGACCACCGACCGCGTGGACCGCCTCGCCGATGCCGTCGCCATCGCCGAACGCGCCCGGCGCATCGCCGTGCAGAGCGCGCTGGGCGGCATGCTGATGTCGCTCGCCGCCATGGCCGCGGCCGCCGCCGGCCTGCTCCCGCCCGCCGCCGGCGCCCTGCTCCAGGAGGGCATCGACGTCGCGGTCATCCTCAACGCCCTGCGGGCCCTGCGCGTCGACCAGGCGGCGCGACCAGCTCTCACCCCGGCCGCCGAAGCGCTCATCCACCGCTTCGCGGCCGAACACGATGACCTTCAGGACGTCCTCGAGGCGGTACGCGCCGCCGCCGACCGCCTCTCCGACAGCCCCGGCCCGAAGGCACTCGCCGCCGTCGAGGAGACGCACCGGCTTTTGACCGAACGGCTCCTGCCGCACGAGTACGCCGAGGAGCACCAGCTCTACCCTGCGCTCGCTCCCACGCTCGGCGGTCCCGAGACCACCGCCACCATGAGCCGCGCCCATACCGAGATCGAGCGTCTTTCCCGGCGTATCGCCACGCACCTGCACCTGGCCCACGCCCGCGGCGGCCTGGACGCCGGACAACTCGACGATCTGCGCTCCTGTCTCTACGGACTGCACACCGTCCTGCGACTGCATTTCTCCCAGGAGGAGGAGAGCTACTTCTCCTTGGCCCCATGACATGAAGCGTCGGCGGCAACCGACCGTTCACCGCCCTCCGGGCACTGCTCCATACGCGCGCACGCCCTCCGCACGTCGACACATCTGCCACACAATGCCCGAAGCAATGGATATGTGACCGAACGCGCCTTGTGCGCACCCGCCGGAGGAGATCCCGTGAATGTTGGGCTGATCAACGGCCTTCCCGGCCATCCCCTCTTCGTTCACGGCGCAGCGGTGCTGGTCCCGCTGACGGCGCTGGCGCTCGTGATCTGTGCGCCGTGGCCTGCGGCGGCGCGCAGGCTCAGCCTGGTGCTTCCGATCATGGGGGTGGTCACTCTTGTTCTGGTCGTGCTGACCACCGAATCCGGCGAGTGGCTGGAGGACCGAGTGCGGGAGACTTCGGCGCTGGAGGAACATGCCGAGATGGGACCCAGTCTCACTCCATGGGCGATCGCCCTGTTCGTGCTGACGGTCGCCGTATGGCTGCTCGGCCACTTCGGCCTTCGCCGGGAACGAGAGCGCAGCGGGGAGGGCGACAGCCCCACCGGGGGCGGGGCGTCCACGGTGGCCCGGGTGGCCTCTGCCCTGCCGGTGCGTGTCGTGGCGCTGGTGATCGCCCTGGTCGTGGCCGTCGGCGCGGTCATCCAGGTGTACCGGATCGGCGACTCGGGTGCGAGGGCGGCCTGGCAGGGCCGTTTCTCGACAAGCCGGTCCGGCCCCGGGCGGTAACGCGGCAGCAGCCGCGTCAGGGGCGGTCCGGCCGGCCTGTGCGCGGCGTCGGCCGGCCGGACCGCCTCGCGTGATGTGCGACCGGTCTCCGAGCGCGGCCGAGGCCGTCAGTGCAGCCGGTTGAGTGCCTGCTGGAAGGCCGCCGCGTGCTTGGCTTCGTCGGCGGCGGTGTCGCGGAAGTAGCGCGCGGCGGCGGTGTCGCCGACCGCGGTGGCCCGCTTGGCGAAGCCCGGGTAGAGGACGGTGGCTTCGTTGCGCTCTCCGGTGACGGCCTTGCGCAGGTTCGTCTTCGTGGTGCGGACCAGACCGGCCAGGACCGCTTCGCCGGCGAAGTGCTCATGCAACTCGACGCGGGCGGTGCCCTCGAACAGCCGGGCCAGCGCGATGTTGCCGGTCTGCCGCGCACGGGCGGCGAACAGCCTGTACTTGGCGTGGGCGAGTGCCTCACCGTGCATCGCGGTGTCGAGGTTGGCCTTCGTCCGGTTGGCCTTCACCTTCGGCGGCCCCGCGGGCACCGGCACCATGTCGGCTTTCGGCGGCGCCGGGATGGTGCCGCGGCCGGTGGTCACGACCGTGAGCGCGGTGCGGTAGGCGCCGCGGTGGCGGCCTTCGTCCGCGGCGATCTCGGTGAACAGCTTGGCAGCCGCCAGGTCTCCGTCCGTGCGGGCCTGAGCCGCGAAGCCGCGGTACATGACCTGGTGCTCGTAGGTCTCGCCGTTGATGGCCTGGCGCAGGTTGGCCGCGTTCGATCCGACCGTTCCGGCCAGGGTGGCGGCCTGGTGCAGGTGCTCGTTCAGCTCGGTCCGCGCCGTGCCACGGAAGAGCTTGCCGACGGCCGGGTATGCCTGGCGGTCGGCTTCGACAGCGAAGAGGCTGTAGGAGGCGTAGGCGAACGCCTCCCCCTTCATGGCGGTGGCCAGGTCGGAGAGAGTCCGCGGGTGCACGGCCCGGGCGGCAGTGTGCGTGACCTGCCGGTGACCGACCGCCACCGCCAGGGCCACGGGGGTGGCAGCCGGCGCGGTCGCTGTCAGCGTGCACAGGCCGATCACAAGCGTGCGTATCGAGTGGCGGAACATGACGTCCTCCTTCGGGGCACTTCTGGGTGCGGGTGCCCCCTCCTCATGCCACTCGCACAGCCGCACCACCGCCGATCAGCGACCTTTACGACGGAATACGCACGGTCAAATCGTGTGCCTTTCACCGATGCGCTCCGCTCGTCTCAGCAGGCCGCGTTCCTGCCGGAGCCCCCGCTTCCCACGCCCGCGCCGCCTCAGGCCGCGGCTCGTTGTCTCCTGCTCTTGCGGAACAGCAGCAGGCCCCACGTCACCAGCAGCACGCCGCCGCCGGCCGCGCCGAGGCCGATCGCGAGCATCTCCGTCTCCATCGGTGGATGGGAGGTCCTGCTGGTGCCGGTCGGCGACGCGAAGTGCTTGACACTTCCCTTGTACGGCTTCGGCGCGGTGTCGACCTCCGGCGGGTTCGCCGCCGCGCGCACCGCGGCCGCGGCGTTGATCTGGCCGGCACCGACGAGCGCGTTGTGCCCGCCTGCCGGATGGTCGGCCGTGCGCATCAGGATCGCGCGGGTCTGCGCCGGGGTCAGGTCCGGGTTCTTCGCCAGCATCAGCGCGGTGACACCGGCGGCGAGCGCCGCGGCCGGGGAGGTGCCGTTGATCTGCTGGTAGCCGCCGTCCTTGTCGGCGCTGGTGATGCCGACGCCGGGGGCGGCGATGGTGTTGTGGGTGCGCACCGTGGAGAAGTCGGCGCGCTGACCACCGGGCTTGGTCGCGGCGACGGAGATCACTTCCGCGTACCCCGCGGGGAAGTTGCCGTCGTTGAGCTCGTCTCCGCTGTTGCCCGCGCTGGCCAGTACGGTGACGCCCTTTTGCACAGCACGGGCTATGGCTGACACTTCGGTTCCGTCCAGGTCGCCGAACAGGCCTCCGCCGAGGGACAGCGAGATCACGTCGGCGTTGTTCTCCACCGCGAAATCGATGCCCTTCGCGAGCGGACTGACACCGTCCTTCAGTCGCTCGAACTTCTCTTCCTTGCTGTCGTTGATCACCCGAGCGGTGATGATCTTGGCCTTGGGCGCGACCTTGAGGACGTCCGAGACCATGGCGGTGCCGTGCTCGCCGTACCCGGCGTCACCGGACTTGAGGCCGTCGGAGTCGTAGAAATCGGGGCCGACCTTGGTCACCCGGCCCTTGAGCGCCGGGTGGTCGGGATTGATGCCGCTGTCCAGCACCGCCACGGTCACGCCTTCGCCCTGGGTGGCCTTGTGCGCCGCGGGCAGGCCGAGGGCGGCCGACTCCCAGCCGGCCGGGGCGTTCTCGGCGGCTGCGGCGGGGACCGCGCCCCAGGAGAGAGCCGCGCCTATGAGGACCGTCAGGGCGGCACCGCTGACGGTGGTGTTGCGTATGGATCGGGTGCTCACCGCGGGTCTCCCGTCTGCAGGCGATCGATATGGGCGCGGAAGAGACCGACGAGGTCTTCGGCATTGGCGTGCCAGGACTCGCGGTCGGTGTCGTTGCCGCCGTACTCACCCCATTCGCCGGGCAGAACACCCGCGACGTAGCCGTCCACGGAGCCGATGCTGGCACCCAGGACGTACGGCAGGTTCTCGCCGTAGGCCGCGGTGACGTAGGCGCCGTTGCGGTCCTTCCACTTGGCGGCCAGGGTGCCGGGCACCGCGTACGGAGCGACCGCGCCGTCGGAGCTGCGCTTGTCCTCGAAGGCCGTGACGACCTTCTCCTTCGGCCCGCCCTCGGCAGGGCCCTCGGGTAGCACCACGAGCGCGACCGTCGCGACCATGTTCCCGGTGGAGTCGACATATGTGGCGCGCAGGACCGCCTTGCAGCCATTGTCCTTGGCAGCCTTCAGCGTGTGGCGCGTGAGGCCCTTGTCGCAGTCGGTCTCCGGTGAGATCCCCACGCGGTTCCACAACGCTTGCTTACGGTCGTAAAGCCCACCGTTGTAGCCACCACGGCCGCCGAGCGTCGCCGGGAACACCTTGTCCACCGGTTCGTCACGCCATATCACGTTGCCGTATGCGTAATTCGGCAGCTTCTGCTGGTAGTTGCTGTACGTGTGAGCGGTGAGCGCGCCACCGCCGATGAGCAGCAGCGCTCCGACGGCAGCGAGCACCGAACCCAGCACCTTCCGGCCACCGCCACCATCTCCGGAACCCCGGTTCGGCGGGGGCTGCGGCGGCCAGGGCGCCTGTCCGGGAGGCGGGACCGCTGCGCCAGGGGGCGGCACGGCGGCGCCCGGGGGCAAGAAGGCAGCGCCCGGGGGCGGCGCGGACGGCATCGGCGGCTGCTGAGGATACGGATACGGATTCGGATTCGGACTGCCCGGGGTGACAGGCGGCGGGTAGGACATCTGGACTCCCAATCCCCCCATAAAGACTTTCTGATGGGAGCGGCCGCCCTCCCCTAGCTGCGGAAATGCTCAGCTCACCGGCCCGGCCGCGACGTTCCCGGCGAGGATACGGCAGGCGGTGGCGGCCGAAGGCGTTGCCCCTGGTCCTCTGGTCCTCGCCGGGGAAGTGGCCGTCACCACGTCAGACATGGGCTGCGGCGGGCCGGGAGTCGACGGCCTCGGTGGCGCGCTCAGCCACCGGCTCGCCCACCCGCTCCGGCGCGGGCCGACGCAGCCCCAGCGCGACCAGAGCAGTGACCACGATCCCCGCCGCCGCGACGAAGACCGCCGTACGCAGCCCATCCGTGGTGGCCGCGCGCAGCGCCTCGCCGCGCTGCCCGTCGAGGCCCGCGCCCGCGACCGCGACCAGCAGGGCGAGCCCCACCGCGCCGCCGACCTGCTGGCTGGTCGAGGCGACACCCGACGCGGCGCCCTGCTCCTGGGGCGCCACCCCGAGGGCGGCGGCCCCGAACATCAGGGTGTAGCCCGCGCCCTGGCCAAGACCCATGACCACCAGCCCGGGGACCAGCGCGAGGTACGAGGCGTCGACGGCCATCGAGGCCCCGACCACCACGGTGCCCACCGCACCGACCACCAGCCCCGCGATCAGCACCGCGCGAATGCCGTACCGCGTCGCCAGGCGTCCGGCGGTCTGCGAGCCCACCGCGATCGCGACCATGGGGACCAGGCACGCCAGCCCGGCGGGCAGTGCGTCGTAGCCGTGCACGCCCTGGAATTGACGTCCTCACCCACGTGAACGTGGGTGATTCCCGCCTGCCCGGCCGCGTGCGGCGGTGGGGCTTCGGGTGGGTTCCTGGTTCGACGAGCGCTGCCCCGGCGTGCGGGGCCTGACGTGCTCTCCACAGGCGTTTTGACGCTCCGCCTCGCGCCGCATTTCAGCGGCGCGTTTCCGTCCAGCGGCGCGTATGTTGACCTCGGCGTTCTCATCCCGGTCATGGCGAGTGCCGCACCCTGTGCAGGTCCAGGCGCGGACGTGGAGCTGTTGGCGGCCCTTGGGGCCGGTGAGGCGTCCGCACCTCGGGTTGGAGCACAGTTGGGTGGAGGGGAACCACCGTGACACTTTCACGAAAGTCCGCCCATACCGTGTGCACTTGGCTTCGAGGGTGCGGGCGAAGGTGCCGAGAGACTGATCGTGGACGCTTTTGCCGAGCCTGCCGCGCCGGGTGGCCATGCCCTTCACGTTCAGGTCCTCCACATAGACCGCTTGGCTCTGACGGACGATGCGGGTGGTCTCCTGCTCGATGAAGTCGCGCCGCTGGTCGGCGATGCGGGCATGGATCCTGGCGATGGTCTGCCGGGCCTTGCGCCGGTTGTTCGATCCCTTCTGCTTGCGGGACACAGCGCGCTGGGCGCGCCTGAGTTTGCGTTCCTGACGGCGGAAAAACTTCGGGGAGGCGATCTTCCGGCGGCGCAGCACCGCGTAGGAGGACAGGCCCACGTCGATCCCGGTGTCCGTCTCCTCCACATCCAGCTCGGGCCAGGGCTTGTCCTCCGCCTCGACCACGAAGCTGGCGAAGTATCTGCCGGACGGGTCCTTGATGATGGTCACGGACGAGGGCTCGGAGGGCAGCTGGCGGGACCAGCGCACCTGGAGGTCGCCGATCTTCGGCAGCCGCAGCTTCCCGCCTTCGGTGATGGACCAGCGGGCGTTCGCGGTGAACCGGATCGCCTGCCGGGCGGTCTTCTTCTTCGTCTTCGGCGGGCCCATCGCCGGGCCGCGCCGGGTGCCGTTCTTCGAGGCGAAGAAGTTGCTGTAGGCACTCTCCAGGTCGCGCAGGGACTGCTGAAGCACCACCGCAGACACCTCACCGAGCCACGCCCGCTCGGACGTCTTCTTCGCCTCGGTGATAACCCGCTTGGACAACTCGGCCGCCTTCGGACGAGGCAGGCCCTTGGCGTGGGCGTCGCGGCGCAGGCGGAGGGCGTCGTTCCATACGACGCGGGCACACCCGAACGCCCTCGCCAACCTGCCGCACTGCGAAGCGCTCGGGTACGCACGGAAGGAGTACCTGAGCTTCATACCGATCACCGTACGACGGCTGGTTTATGACCCAGCATGGATCGATCAGAACTGGCAGCCATTGCCCTTTCTCTCGCATGTGCTTTTGGATTGCGCAATGAAGTACGACACAAAATGTTCACCGACGCGCACCTGACGCGCATGCGTGAACTCCCCCACCGAAGGCCGGTGGGCGGTGCTCCGCTGTCGATCGTGGAGTGGCGGCGGTACGTGATGGAGCCGTGGCTCCGGGTCCGGCTCAGTTGCTCGTACGGCGCCCGGCGAGCTCGTCCTGCCACACGGGGCTCTCGAAGTAGTGGTTGTCGTACGTCTCGGAGCTCGCGCGAATCTCCTGCACGCTCGCCTCGCCCCGGTACACGCGCTCCAGCAGCCGGTAGTAGTCAAAGCGGTGCAGCCCCGGCGTGAACACCACCAGCAACTCCGCGGTGCTGTCCGCCGCCGGCGCGAACGCGTGCGGGACGGTCGGCGGCACGGTCAGGAAGTCACTCTTGCCGAGGATGTGCACCTCGTCGCCGACCAGGATGCGCATCGTTCCGTCGAGCACGAAGAACATCTCGGTGGCCTTGGTGTGGAAGTGCGCCGGAGCCCCGGGCGACCCCTTCTCGAAGGTCGCCTTGTTCGCGGTGAGCGCCCCGTCGGTCACGCCCGCGTCGGCGAGCAGCGTGATCAGGCTGGTGGCGCCGTCCTGAAGCGTCTTGGCCTGGTCGGCGCGGACGAGGACGGGGGCGGTGGGGGTGGTGTTGATGTTCATGGTGGCTCCTAGCTGCTCGTGGCGGATGTCCCCTTGACACCAACAAAGCTAGGTCGCCGAAAGACCCACTGGATGGTTCATTAAGGCGTCGATTCAGTGGGTCAATTTGGGGGGCGCCAGCAGCTCCCCGGCCGTCGCGCGGGCCTCACTGTTGGATGCTTCCGTCGCACATCTATTACGCGATGGGTGCTAGCAGGCCTACCATTCGCACGGGCGTACGACCGTCGCCCAAGAATTCGACGAGGCTGATCCAAACCACCATGGAGGTCTGCGACTCATGCCAACCACCCCCGACCTGAGCACGGCTGTGTGGCGCAAGTCCAGCTACAGCAACACCCAAGGGGGCGACTGCATAGAGGTCGCCGACGGCATACCCGGGATAGTCCCGCTCCGCGACAGCAAGAACCCCGAGGGCCCTGCCCTGATCTTCGAAGCCGCCACCTGGGCCTCGTTCGTCCAGGTCGTCAAGCACGGGGAGTTCCGCCCCGCCTGATCCTCGCGCCTGGACGGCTTTGCGGCGGATGGGACGCGGACACGCCGTGGCGTCGGCGTGTCCGTGTCCTGGTCCGGCCACCGCCACTTCAGACGGGCAGCTCCCACTGATGACCACGATCCGGGTCCGCGTGCCATACGACCTGCTGGTCAGCGGTCATCGTGAGCCCGAACTCGCAAAGCTCCGGCTCCCCAGCCGCCCGCCACCACTGATACGCGCCTGCCACATCCGCGAACAAGTCACGCGGGCCCCACTGTTGAACGCTTCCGTCGCATACGTACGCCCACGAGTCGGCCGTGGTGAACCACCACGCGTCGCCCTCCCGGTCGGCATGCACACCGGGAAGCCGGAGGCCCAACGCGAACCGTGCGTGAAAGTTGTCGTCCAGGAACGACAAGTCGAGGTCGGTACGGCTGTCGCGGCTCTCCTCCCAGGATTCGACGGTGTACACGTCCCTGAGCAGGGATTTCGGGCGCCGCTGCCCCCGAAGATCCATGAACGACATCGGGTGCCCGAAGTGTCCGCTCGCGGAACCGCCGTCCTCCGACACCCGCAGGCAGGCCATCCCATGAGGCTGGAGCGTCGTCTTCCACGGGGTGACGATCAGGCCACCGGGCCGGGTCTGCTCGACCCACGCGAACGGAACGTGGTGCAGCGACGCCGTGCACAACACTCGGTCGTACGGTGCGCCGCCCGCCCAACCGCACTCACCGTCGCCCGCCACCACGCGCGGCAGATACCCGGCTGCGGCCAGCCGCCGAACGGCCCCCTCCGCCAGCCCAGCGTCCACCTCGACCGACACAACGTTCGCCTCCCCGGCCCGCTCGCAGAGCAGCGCGGCGTTGTAGCCGGTGCCGGTGCCGATTTCGAGCACCTTCAGACCGGGGCGCACATCCGCGGCGGCGAGCATGGTGAACACCGCGTTCGGGGCGCTGATCGAGCTGGTGGGCAGGGCTCCTCGCGCGTCCGCGTCTCTGCCGTCGACCTGCCCGTCGTCCACCTGTGTGACCAAGGGGTGCAGCGGGTCGTACACCAACGCGGCCCAGGTGTCCGGTTCATCGGAGGCGTGAAGCGGTCGGTAAGCGTCCTCCCACCACACCCATACGGTGTCGGGCACGAACGCATGGCGCGGCACCTTGAGGAAGGTCTCGCGCATCCAGGGCGCGGGAAACCCGTCCAGGCCGCCAATGATCTCGGCGGCCTGAACGCGCAGTTCATCGAGGATCATTTGCGGTGCGTCCCGCTCCCAGGATTCGACACATCCGGGTGCTGACTGTCGCTGTCACTCGGCGACGGCTCCTTCGGCTGAGGGTTGGGGGCTGGTGGCTTTCCGTGGTTACCCATCGGCTTTCCTTCCTTTCGTCGATTCCAACGCACGGCTCCAGGCGCCTCCCCGGTCCCGCTGTCGGCAGCGCGGGCACTCGCACGGCGGCCAGACGGACGACAGGCTGAATGGATCGCCGTAGGCCATCGGCGGGCACGACCACGAGCAGACACTCGTCCGCTTCCCCGTCCAGGGATTGACCTTGTACACCTTGATCGTCATCGCGGACATGAGATGGCGGCTCCGGACTGGTTCGGGCTGTCTTGCGTCAGATCCACCTTTTCGAGGGGTAGCCATCGCCGACCAGCCCAGTTCCCTATAGCACCGCCCTATAGTCGAAACCATGGTGAACAAGTCGGCACCAGAACCCGCATCGAACTTGTGGACGCACCCCCGGCTGGCCGCCGCAGCCGGCGACGAGAACTGGCAGCAGCTCTTCCGCGTGTGGCGTCAGCTGACCGGCACCAGCCAGACCCGACTCGGCGCGCTCGTAGGACTGGCTCAGTCAGATGTCTCCGAGATCGAACGCGGACGGCGCCGCGTCACTTCGACAGAGGTCCGGCAGCGCATCATCGAAGGGTTGAGCATCCCGGTCGAGCTCTTCACCGGCGGTGTGCGACCGACTCCGACGCCCGTCCCCTCACTCAGGTCGGACAGCCTCGCTCCCGATCCTGATCTGCTTGACCGGCTGACCCAAACCGTGGCATCTCCAACACGCGTCGACCACACGACATTGGACTGGCTCGAACGCCTTCTCGCCGAGCATCGCCGGGCAGAAGACACACTCGGGTCGAGGCCACTCATTGGCATGGTGCGTCGGCAGTTGGATACCGTGACAGATCTGTACGCAGGCGCGTCAGGCGAGTTGGCGACCCGTGTGGTGCGCCTCGCTTCGGAGCACGCCCAATTCCTCGCTTGGATGGCAGAGGACCAAGGCAACGCGCCAGTGGCCCTCACTTGGTACGACCGCTCCTCCGACTGGGCCTTAGAAGCCCTCGACCCCAACATGGCGGCTACAGCCCTCAGCATGAAGTCCCACCTCGCCTGGTCGGCGGGCAACGCTCGCCGTTGCATCCGACTGGCCCAGGCCGCAGGGAGTGCCTACAACGGAACGTCTCTCGGCATGCAGGGCATGGCTGTCCAGATGGAGGCCCGTGGCCAAGCATTAAGCGGCGACGCGAACACCGCCCGCCATTTGCTCGACAAGGCACAGCACCTCATCAACCGTGCCGCCGAAGAGCCCGAGGACGAGCCACCGTGGATGTACTTTTACGGGGAGAACTGGTTCACGCTGCAACGCGGCATGGCCGAGTTACACCTACGTCGCTGGAATGCCGCCGCCGATTTTCTGCGTACTGGGATCAGCGCCCTCCCCGCACAATATCGGCGCGACCGATCCCGGTACCGCGCCTATCTTGCCCACGCCCTCGCCGCAGCCGGTCACTTCGAGGAAGCCACACAGGCCGCTTTCGATTTCATCGCCGACGCCACCACCGTCAGCCGCCCCCACGCCTGGAACGAGTTGCACACCACCGCAGCGCTGCTCCTGGGGCGCGGCGCACCTCAAGCACGCACCCTGGTCGATGCCTTGCGCGACTACTGACCCCCTCGACGGCCGCAGCTCCGCTGCATTTGCCCGGCTCGCTGGCTAGGCTGGGGCGACGGAACAGCGGCTGGTTGGAGGGGCGAGTTCGTGGATCCGGAGATGGTCGCGCTGGCGGGTACGGCAGGGACGACCCTGGTCACCATGTTGACAACCGAGGCGTGGCAGAGCGTCAGGGAAGGCTTCGCCTCGTTGTGGCATCGTGCTCAGCCGGACCGGGCCGACGCAATTTCCGCCGAGCTCGAAGCGACGCGCAGCGACCTGCTCACCGCGCAGGCCAATGGTGACCTCGACTCCCGCGAGGAGTTGGGCGCAGAGTGGCAGGGGCGCGTCCGGCGGCTACTCGTGGCACATCCCGAGGAGATGGAGGCGTTGCGGACGCTGTTGAACGAACTGGCTCCGCACACGCCCGAAGTCCCGTCGGTGACTCAGCACGCCACCGCCTCCGGCCAAGCCCGGGTCTACCAGGCCGGCCGCGACCAGAACTTCGGTCAGCGATGAGCGGCCGCAATGACGCCCGGGCCGATGGCCAAAGCCGCATCTACCAAGCCTCCGGTGACCAGCACATCACCGAGCACCACCATCACGCCCCCGACTGGTCGGGGCCCGACTCCGTACGCCTCCCGGCGGTCGGCCGTGCTCCCGCAGTGCTTCGCGACCGGGTCGGGGAGATGGACCGGCTGCGGGCCGCCGTTGAACCCGGTGTCGGCAACCGCGTCTACGTCCTCCACGGCCTCGGCGGATGTGGCAAGACCGCTGTTGCCTATGCGCTCTTCCACCACGCCACCGGCGAGGCCGGTCGACTCGGGCTGTGGGTCAACGCGTCCGATCCCGCCTCTCTGCGGGCCGGGATGCTCGCCGTCGCAGCCGACCGCGGAGCCATTGACGGCGAGTTGGTGGGGGCACGCAGCGGGCTGCGTCCGGCCGCCGACCTCGTGTGGCACTATCTCGACCACTCCGACGAGCCCTGGCTGCTGGTCCTCGACAATGCCGATACCCCCGCCATCCTCCGCGACGGCGGCTGGCTGCGCACCAGCCCGGCCGGCACTGTCGTCGTCACGACCCGGCAAGCGGCAGCTCACTGGTGGCCCGGTGCCGAACTCCTGCAATTCGGCGTACTTCCACGTGAGGACGCCGCTCTCGTCCTCCGCGACCTTGCTCCACATGCCGGGTCGGTCGAGGACGCCGCTGAGGTTGCCGACCGCCTCGGACGGCTGCCCCTGGCGCTCACCCTGGCCGGCGGCTTCCTTGCCCACCAGGTGATCGACCCATGGACTCTCGCGGACTACAGTCGCCGACTGGACGGCGGCGGCTCCGGCATCAGCCCCACCGATCCCATCGAGCTCATCGACCAGGGCGCCGCAGCCATCGGCGGTGACTCGCGTCATCTGCTCAGCCACACCTGGCAGCTGTCCCTCGATGCCCTCGCCACCCAGGGCCTGCCCGAAGCGGGCCGCCTGCTGAGTCTCCTCGCTTGCTGGTCCAATGATCCGTTGCCGCTGTCGGTCCTCTCCGGAGCCGAGCTCGGACCGACACTCCCGGCTTTTCGCGTTGAATCAGCCCTGCGCGGACTGCTTGATCACTCCCTGACCGAGCTCGTGTCTGGGCAGATGCGCTGCCTGCGCACCCACGGCGTACTCCTCGACAGCGTGGCCCGAAGCACGCCCGCTGACCAGCGCGAACAGCTCTCGGCCACAGCCGCCCGCCTACTTCTCGCTGTCCTGCCTGAGGTGCCCGACCGAGGGGCGCAGGAACCCCGGGTGAACCTGCTCGCGCCGCATGTGATCGCGCTACTGCGGAGAACAGCGAATTGGGCGCCCGGTCAACCGACAGTGGAAGCGGCGGCGGAGTGCGCTCTTCGGCTCGTCACTGCTGTCCACAGGGCCGGCGACTATGCCTCAGCTCTCAGCTTGGGCAGCGAAGCTGTGGAGCTGGTGACTCCCCGGCTGGGCGAGGGCCATGTCTTGGTTATCAGGTTGCGTCGGCGTGTGGGGCGGGCTCTTTTTCGGCTTGGCCGATTCGAGGAGTCCGAGGCCCTGTATCGGCACGTGCTGGAAGACTGCGAACGCATCCTGGGCCCAACAGCACCGGATACTCTGCAAACTTGCCTGAAGCTGGCCGGTCCGCTCTTCAATCTTGGCCGTGAGCAGGATGGCACCTCGCTGACGCGTCGAGCGGCCGAGGGCCACGCCCAAACCTTGGGTCCTACGCACCCCCTTACGCTTCTCGCGAGGTCGTCTCTCCTGGAGGTATCCACCCAGTCGGCCGACGTAGCCGCAGGCTCGGACCTGGTCGCGGATTGCCTTCGTGAGGTCGGAGAAGACCATTCCATCACGCTTGATACACGGCTCAACTATGCATACGCGCTCAATCAAGGAGGGCGATCCGCGGAGGCTCTACCACACATTCGCCCCGCCTTCGCGGAGTATGTACGACGCTTCGGCCCTGATTACCCGATCGCGCTGAACGCCCGGGCAACACTCAGCATGACTCTGGCAGCACTGGGCCAATACGCAGAGGCTATCGAGCTCGCAGAGAACCTTGTGGAAAGACGAACCAGGGCGCTCGGCCCAGCTCATCCCTGGACACTTTTCGCCAAGGACCTCTTGGAACAATATCGGCGCTCACAATGAATTCGGTGAGTGCCGAGTCAGGATGCCGACTTGGCCAGGTAATCGCCGGTTCTCCACGCTTCAAGATCCGCAAGGTTGCCGTGTCGGGAACGGGCGCCGTCCTACTTCTTGATCTTGGCCACCACCTGGCGTGCCAACTGGACCCCCACGTCGCACTTCTTGCCGGTGAGCGCCTTGTTCTCCCTGCTGGGGTCGGCGATGCCGACCCGGAACTGGTCGAGGCCGACGTTGACGTCGACGAGGCACTCGTTCGTGATCTCGTTGTACTGCGACGCGCCCTCGAAGCCCGAGAAGTCCTGCTTCTCTCCCTTGTCCAGGTCGTTGACCTGAAGGCCCACGCTGACGGTGAGGCTGACGATGGTCCTGTCCTGCATCCACCAGCAGCCGAGGACGTTCGGGTAGTCGGCCGGGAGCTGCCCCTTCGGATCCTGGATTCCGGCCGCCGCCAGGGCTGCCGGATCCAGCACGCTGCAGTAGTCGAGTCCCTTCAACGTTGCCGTGGTCGAATCGCTTTCGTCCGCGGAACCCGTGTTGGAATCAGACGTGCTTCCGGGAAGACCTGATGATTTGGACGCCGATGTGGTGGATCCCGAAGACTTGGGCGAGGAGCCCGAACTCCCGCCGCACGCTGCAGCCCCCGCCAACACGATCGCCATCGCCGCGGTCGCGGCCACTTGTCGTTTGTGTGTCTGCACGGGCCAAGATTGTCACAAGTTCCGCCCTAGTCGGGGGGCGATTCGTCGGCGAGCTGGTTGCTGCGGTTGATCTCCGGCATGTGCGTCTCGGCCCACACCCGCAGGGCGGAGAGCGGGATTTCGAGGGACAGGCCGAGCTCTGTGAGCCGGTAGTGGACGGCGGGCGGCACGGTGGGTTCCACGCGGCGCGCGACCAGGCCATCGCGGACCAGGCTCTGGAGGGTGACGGACAGCATCTTCTGCGAGATGCCCGGGATACGGCGTCGCAGTTCCGCGAAACGGAGCTCGCCCGGAGCCTCCTCGGCCAGCACCTTGACCGCCATCGACGTCCACTTGGTGCCGATACGGTCGAGCAACTGGCGCGTCGGGCAGCGCGGATCCAGCAGGTCACCGCGGTCACCGGGCCTCGACGTGGTCACCCGGGGCTCACCACCTGTAGGGAAAGTGCCGTCTTGGGCGGACCAGGATAGTTCCCTAGCGTGACCTGGTCACCATCACTCACCACTCATCAGGAGCCCCGCCATGCCCGAGCTGCGACGCGTACTCGCCAACGGTGTCGAACTGAACGTCGCCCTCGCCGGATCGGGCCCGGCCGTCCTGCTGCTGCACGGCTTCCCGCATACCTGGGAGCTGTGGACGGACGTCATGGCAGACCTGTCCGGCCGCTACCGCGTCATCGCGCCGGACCTGCGCGGGTTCGGCGCGAGCAGCCGGGCCGTCTCCGGGTACGACGCGGGCACCCTGGCCGAGGACGCCGCGGCGCTGCTCGCCGCGCTCGGCGTGTCCTCGGCCGCGGTGGTGGGCATCGACGCGGGCACCGCGCCGGCCTTCCTCCTCGCCCTGCGCCGCCCCGGTCTCGTCCGGCGCCTGGTCGTCATGGAGTCCCTGCTGGGCAGGCTGCCCGGCGCCGAGGACTTCCTCGTCGACGGGCCGCCATGGTGGTTCGGCTTCCATTCCGCCGCGCCCGGCCTCGCCGAGACCGTACTGGAGGGTCACGAGGCCGCCTACGTCGACTGGTTTCTGCGCGCCGGCACGCTCGGCGACGGGGTGCGCCCCGCCCTCCGGGACGCCTTCGTCCGCGCGTACACCGGCCGCCACGCGTTGAGCTGCGCGTTCTCGTACTACCGGGCCCTGCCCGAGAGCGCGGCGCAGATCGAGCAGGCGGTCACCACTGCCCGCCTGACGGTGCCGACGATGGCGCTGGGCGCCCGGCCCGTCGGTGCTGCGCTGGAACGCCAACTCCGCCCGGTCACCGACGATCTCACCGGACACGTCATCGAAGACTGCGGCCACATCATCCCGCTGCACCGGCCGCGCGCCCTGCTCACGCTGCTGCATCCGTTCCTGGCCGGTGAGGAGTTGTCAGGTACTTCCTGACGGAGTAAGGTCACGCCTGACGCCGTCAGGAAGTACCTGACACGGAGGGGAAGGTGACCGGATGTCGTCCGCAGCAAAAGAGAAAGAGTCCGTGATCGCGGCGTGCTCGTTCTGTCAGAAGCGGAACACCGAGGTCGGGACGCTCGTGGCCGGACCGGGCGTGTTCATCTGTGATGAGTGCGTGGCTCTCTGCTCGACAGTGATCGAGGGGAAGCCCGCGGAGGGCGGACCGCAACTCGCCCCGTGGGACCAGGTGACAAGCCCCGAGGTGGTGCTGGCGAGCCTGCCGCTGATCGCAGCCGCAGGGGCGCAGGTCGAGCGAAACCTCACCCAATGGGTGCTCAAGGCGCGTGCGCTGGGGGTGACCTGGGCGCGCATCGGGGAGACGCTGGGGATGACCCGCCAGTCCGCGTGGGGGCGCTTCTCCGGCGAGGAATAGGGCCGAGAGCCGGGCCCCTCAGGAATCGAGCACCGCGGCGACGGCCTCGATCTCGACGAGCTGGTCCTTATAGCCGAGCACGGTGACACCCATCAAAGTGCTGGGGACATCGTGGTCACCGAACGAGTCCCGGACCACCTGCCAGGCAGTCACCAGGTCCCCCTGCCGGGCCGATGCGACGAGGACCCTGGTACTGATGACGTCCTGGAGGGACGCGCCGGCGGCAGCGAGAGCAGTCTGCATGTTCTCGACGGCCTTCAACGCCTGACCCGCGTAGTCCCCGATCGCCGCCGTCGAGCCGTCTTCGTTCAGTGGACACGCCCCGGCAAGGAAGATGAGGCGGGACTCGGCGGGCGCCGTGGCCGCATAGGCGTACTCGGCGACATCGGACAAGGAGGCGGAGCGGATCAGCGTGATGGCACGAGCCACGTCGTCGGGTCCTTTCCCATCGAGCGTTGAACGCGGACATCCTGCCAGCAGCCCGTGGGAACCCGCCTGCCCTTTTTACCTCGCCCCCAGCGCCTCGCAACGCCCGCTACCCGCCCACCACCGCCCGCACCTCATCCACCAGCACCCCCGCTCCGGCCACCCGCGCGCCCAACTCCCCCGCCCCGCCGCCCAACTCCCCCAGCAACGCTGCCGCCCGCCCCACGAACCCGGCAGGCGCCTCCCGCATCCCCGTCACCGCAGCCAGCGCGCCCTTCTCGTTGAGGCACCAGCGGCGGTGATGGGCGAACAGGGCCTGCACGAGCAGCCCGACGGCCCGCGACAGGCACAGCGAGACGTGCAGTACGTCACCGCGCCGGGCCGACTTGGCGGCGTTCGCGACCAGGAAACCCGCCTCCCACACCGCCCCCGCCGTCAGAGCCTCCCTCAGCGGCTCCGGATAGCACACCAACTCGGCTCGTAGCCTGCCAAGTTCCCCGCCCGGATCGGCCAGCACCCGCCCCAGGGCCACCTCGCCCACGTAGCAAGGCGACCAGAACCCCAGCGGATGCCCGATCTGCATCCCCACCTCGTACCGCCCGGCGCGGCAGTCCTCCCACACCGTCCGCACGCGGTCCACATCCCGCAGGATCCAGTCCACGGCCTGCCCGTCCACGTCCAGCCATGCCCCGCCGTTCACCCACGGCCCCCACCCGCCCGGCCCCGCGACCTCCACCGGCCCGCCGACCACCTCGGCCGCCAGCCCCCGCAGCCGGTCCACATCCAGCGGACCTCGGTAGTACACGCCCAGGTCCCAGTCCGAGTCCGGCGCATGCTCGCCGCGGGCGCGGCTTCCGCCGAGCATGACGCCGGCCACGCCCGGGACCTCCACCAGCCGCGCCGCCATGTCCTCAATCCCGATACTCCCGGAACTCCCGATCGTCATCGGCCCATCCTCCGCCGCGAAAACCCGGTGGAGCCACACCGATCCCGCTGCATAGGCTCGCGGGATGGCCACTCGTACGTTCCGTATCACCGTCCGCGGTGTGTTCGACGGATTGAGCAATGACCAGCGGTCCGAGCTCCAGGCTCGCGCCGCCGAGCACGATGTGCTGCGCGCGGCGTTCACCCCGGAGGGGCATCTCAGCTACGACATCACGGCTCGGCCCGCCTTCACCTTCCGCTTCCAGGACTCGGGGGAGGCCGAGGAGGACATCCTGGACGCGACCGAGCGCGCCGAGGAGGCGGCAAAGGCGTGGCTGGCGGAGCGCGGCTACGGCTACAAGAACCTCAGGTCAAGCGCCGAGGACCTGTCCCAGGCGCCGCTGGGCAAGCGGCAGCGGCGCGAAGCCGCTCGCGCTGCCACCCAGGAGGGGGCGTGATGGGTCTGGGGACGGTAGCGGTCACGGGCGCGGCGGGGAACATCGGGTCCGTGGTGCGGGAGGCGCTGCGGGGCGAGGCGGAGCGGCTGGTTCTGCTCGACCGGGTGCCGCTTCGGCCGGAGGCCGGGAACGAGGAGGTGCACACCGTCGATCTGCGGGACGCGGCTGCCGTGGAGGCGGCGCTCGCGGGGGTCGACCGTGTGCTTCATCTCGGCGGGGTGGCGGATGAGGCGCCGCTTCCGGCTCTGCTCGAAGCCAATGTGCTCGGCACGCACCACGTCCTGGAAGCGGCGCGGCGCACCGGGATCGAGCGGGTGGTGCTGGCGAGCAGCAACCGCGCGACGGGCTTCTATCCGGCCGGGCATCTCACCGGGCCGCGGGAGCCGGCCCGCCCCGACGGTCTTTACGGGGTGAGCAAGGTGGCCGTCGAGGCTCTTGGGCAGCTGTACGCCGACAAGTTCGGGCTGTCCGTGGTGTGCCTGCGTATCGGCAGTTTCGAGGCTGCGCCCACCGAGCCCCGGCATCTGGCGACCTGGCTGAGCCCGCGCGATGCCATCGGCTTCGTCCGGGCCGCGCTGACCGCCCCGGCGTCGACGCGTTTCGCCACGGTGTACGCGGTCTCCGGCAACACCCGCCGCTTCTGGGAGCTCCCCGACCCGGCGGTGCTGGACTACGTCCCCGTCGACGACGCGGAACGCCACGCCGCCGACATCCCCGGCTCGGACCACCCGGCCGACCCCACGGCACCCCAGGCCGGTCCGTACGCCCTGCCGGAGTTCACCCTCGAACACCTCCGGCCCTGACCAAGACCATTCACTTGCCAGGAGTGACGGCATGCCGGAAACACCCGTGACCAGCCATGTCGCGATCGTGACGGGTGCGAATCAGGGAATCGGGGCCGCGACGGCAAAGGAGCTCGCCGCCCGCGGCGTTGCGGTGCTCTGCACCTGTCTGCGGCTACGCGACGCCGATACGGCGGACCGCTACCACCGCGAGCGAGCCGCCGACTGCACGGAAGTGGTGGAGGAAATCCGCCGGGCCGGGGGGGCGGGCCGAGGCATTCGAGGCGGACCTCGGCGACCCTGACACCCCTAGGACACTTTTCGACGTCGCCGAGGAGCGCTTGGGGCCCGTCGACATCCTGATCAACAACGCGTCCGGGTGGATCCAGGACACCTTTACCCCGGATCCGGCTGACCAGTTCGGCCGACCGCTGCGTCCGGTCACCGCGCAGACCTGGTCCCAGCAGTTTTCGGTGGACGCGATGGCATCCGCGTTGCTGATCAGCGAGATGGCCCATCGCCATCGGGCCCGCGGCGCCGGCTGGGGACGTGTCGTGGGGCTGACCTCGGGTGCCGACCTCGGCTTTCCGGGAGAGGTGTGCTGCGGGGCCGCGAAGGCGGCCCAGACCAACTACACCTTGTCCGCCGCCGTGGAACTGGCCCCTCTCGGCATCACCGCCAACGTCGTGCACCCGCCCGTGACCGACACCGGCTGGGTCACGGACGAGGTGCGCCAGTTCGTCGCGTCGAGCGCCACACACTTCCATGTCGCCGATCCGGCGGATGTCGCGAAGACCATCGTGTTCCTCACCTCCGACGATGCGGCGCTGGTCACCGGCAATGTGATCGCCCTTCGCTGAAGGCCACGGCACGTGCTCACGCCGCTGCGACGAGGACGGCCGCGAGAGCCAGCAGTCCGATCCCGGTGAACAGGCAGTCGACCGCGGCCCGGATGAGGCGGAACTTCCGCGTGGCGAGTTCGGCCATGAACCTCACCTGGTCCACCTGGTAGCCGGAGGCCAGACTCTCGCTGAGCTGGTCATCGCTCAACGCGGTCCAGCTGGTCCAGTCGTTGCCCCCGACGTGCGGACGGACCGCGAGCAGCAGGATCACGGTGGTGGCCAGCAGCGCGGCGGTGCCGAGGGCGCCGGTCACGGCGGCCGGGGCGGTCGGGTGGAGGTCGGGCGCCATGGTGCCCAGTGCCACGAGCGCGGCTCCGGCCAGGGCCAGTAACAGGCTCGCTTTCGATTCGGAGCGCGCCAGGTCGGCCTGCAGGGCCGCCACCGTCGCGGCGATACGGTCGTGCGTGCGGTCCGGCCGCGGGTCAGGTGTGGTGGTTGCCATGGATGCATCCCTCTCCCTCTGTTGAGGTCTGAGACGCCGCGCTCCGCCACTCCGTTTCCGCCACGGCGGGCTGACCCGCGCCCGACCGGCCGCACGAGGGCACGGCAAGTAGTCTCACCAGCACAGCTGTCGAGGGGGCGACATATGAACACCGGCCAGCACTCGGGCCAGCACGGCATCCAGTTTGAACTCACCCATCGGGGCTCGGTTCGAGGCCGTCTCAGGAAGAGGGCCACCCACACCTGGGCCGGGACCGTGCCCGGTTTCGGGCCGGTCGAGCTGGTGTGTCCGGCGGAGGAGGACCTCTCCCGGGAAACCGTCACCGCCTGGTTGTCGGGACACGGCGTACCCCCCATGTCGTTCACCGGCATCGAGTTCCGCGATCTGCCGCGCCTGGCCAGGACGACGCTGACGGCCGACGGGTGGACGGGCGAACTGCGCCGCCGCCACCTGGCGGTGACGGCGCGCGGTCGGGCGCTGCGGATCGAGATCGCCGAGCGCTCGTACCGCTATCAGGTTCTCGGCAGCAAGCTCCGGCATGAGCTGCGGCGTGAGGGAGCCGTCGTCACGATGTCGCGCTCGGAGTGGCGGCATCCGCAGGCCATCTCGGGTGCGGGGGAGGGCGGCTGCGACAGGCTGGACCTCGGTCTTGCGATCCTGATGGAGGGCGTCTACACGCGCAATCTGACCTTCGGTGGCGCGCTGTATTCGTGGCCCGGACGCTTCCTGAGCCGGCTGGACGATATTCCGGACTTCTGGGAATTCTGAATTCCGGACTTCTGCATCACGGCTGGTGTGTGTAGAGGGTGGCCGCCTCGGCCGCCTTACGGGCCAGGGCCTGGCGGAGTTCTTCGGGGGCGAGGACTTCCGCGTCAGCGCCGAACATGAGCAGTGCCTCGGCGGCCCCCAGCGACCGGAAGCGCAGCTCGACCACCTGCCGTTCCGGATCGCCGCCGTCCCCTTCGACGCTGTCCCCTTCGTCGGCGTGCCGCGGGGCGTCGGGGGCCAGATCGGCTTCGTGGATGCGCAGGAATCTGGCCAGGATCTCGCGCCGGACGCCGACCGTGACGGAGACGGGGGCGGGGATGTCGTCGATGCGGCGGCGGAGGGTGTTCCATACGCCGGTCAGCTCCAGGCCGTCGCGCCGCTGGGCGGGCTGGTCGAGGACGGTGGCGGATACGGTGCGGTCGGCGCGGAAGAGCTGGGGCTCGCCGCGGTGGTCGGCGACGAGGTACCAGACGTCGGCCTTGCTGACCAGCCCGTACGGATCGAGGGTGTACGAGCGGACGCGGTTGTCACGGCCGTGCCGGTAGCGCAGCCGCAGACGCCGGTCGGTGAACACGGCCTGCTGGAGTACGGCCAGGTCGGCGCCCGGGCGCGAGGGGCGGCCGCGCCAGCGGGCGGGGTCGATCAGGATGCGGCGGCTGGTCAGGTCCGCGTCCGGCCGGTGCGGGGCGGGCAGGGCCGCCATGATCTTGCGCAGCGCGGACCCGATGGCCTGCCCCAGGCCCAGATCGGCGTGGGCGCGGCCGGCCAGCAGTACGAACAGGGCGCGGGCCTCGTCGGCGGTCAGCCCGGTGACGTCCGTGCGGAAGCCGGGCAGCAGGGCGATGCCGCCCTGCGGCCCGCGCGTGGTGTAGACGGGCACACCGGCCGCCGACAGCGCCTCGACGTCCCGCATGATCGTGCGGACCGACACCTCCATGCGCTCCGCCAGCACGCCGGCGGGCAGCTGTCCGTGGGTCTGCAACAGCAGCATGATCGAGAGCAGTCGGTCGGATTTCATGGCTTCAAGAATTCCTGCCGTATATGACGCGATCTGTCATATACCCCGCCCAGAATCCATACTGCGCCCAGGATCCACTACGACGAAACCTGAGCCGAAGGCCCCTCCCCCACCTCCGCCACCACCACGTACAGCGTCACCGCCGCGAAGAACGGCCCCTCGGCAAGGTGGTCGAGAAAACGCCGCGCCGCCTCCTCGCTGAAGTACCCGGCCGCCGCCGCGCGCTCCGCGTTGCGCTGGAAGCCGAGGATCCGGTCGGCCGACCGTACGTCGCGGAAGACGGAGGTGACCGGGACGACCGTCGGCACCGCGAAACCGGCCTCCGCCGCGAGCCGGGGCAACTGGCGGCCGATCACGGCGTTGCGGACGATCCGGTCGGTGATGTGGCGGGTGTACGCGCGGGAGATGGCGGGGTCGGGGTGGTCGACGGCCAGCGAGTCCCAGTCGGGCTCGGCCATCACCAGCCGCCCGCCCGGCCGCAGCACGCGCCGCGCCTCGGCGAGGACCTGGGCCGGGTCCGTGACGTGCTGGAGGGTCCGGTCGGTGCGGGCGCGGTCGACGCTCGCGTCGGCGAGGGGGAGGTCGTGGGCGTCGCCGAGCCGTACGTCCACGGCGGGGAGGTCGGCCGTACGCCCGCGCGCCCGGTCCACCATCTCCGGGTCGGTGTCGATGCCGACCACCGTCCCGGACGGGGTGACGGCCTCGGCGAGGGCGGCCAGATCGGTGCCGGGGCCGCAGCCCATGTCGAGCGCGGTGTGGCCGGGGCGGATGTCCAGCGCGTCGAGCACGAGCTGCTTGTACGAGCGGCCGACGTCGGTCCCGGCCAGCCGGTCGAGATAGCCGATCCGGTCGGGCACCGCCGCCTCGAACATCCGGTCCGTGACCTCGGACAGGGACCGCAACTCGCGCTCCAGCACCTCGCGCCCCTTGGCCGTCAGCCGCACCGGGCGCTGGCGGCCCTCCCCGGCCAGGGACTCGATCAGCTCCTTGTCCTCCAGGCGCGTCAGGGCTCCGTACAGGCTGCCGGGGCCGAGGCGCTCGCCCGACAGCTTCTCGATGGCCGCGTTGATGGCGTAGCCGTGCAGGGGTCCATCGGCCAGGGTGCAGAGCACCAGCATCTGGGCGTCATTGGTGCGCATGAGGCTCCTCGTCTCCGGCGAACAGGGCGCGTTTCGCGCCCGTCGCCAATACTACGCACCGCGTACTACGCGATGCGTAGTATTCGCCGGAACCGGGCCCGGGCCGCTCTATCCTGGGCCCGTACACACCCCCTCAACCCGACCCGGAGCGACCCCTTGTACTTCACCGACCGCGGCATCGAGGAGCTGGAGAAGCGGCGCGGCGAGGAGGAGATCACCTTCGAGTGGCTCGCCGAGCAGCTGCGCACATTCGTGGACCTGAACCCGGACTTCGAGGTCCCGGTGGAGCGGCTTGCGACCTGGCTGGCCCGGCTCGACGACGAAGACGAAGAGGACTAGCCGAGTAGCCGGGTAGCCGGTAGCACTCAGGCCGTATAGCCGCCGTCGACGTTGATCGTGGCGCCCGTGACGTAACCGGCGTCCGGCCCCGCCAGATAGGCGACGAGACCGGCCACCTCGTCGGCCGCGCCGTACCGGCCCACCGCGAGGTGCGGGAGGGCGGACTCCGCCCACGGCCCGTCGGCCGGGTTCATGTCGGTGTCCACCGGACCGGGCTGGACGTTGTTGACGGTGATCCCGCGGGCGGCGACGTCGCGGGCCAGCCCGCGCGTGAAGCCCGCAACCCCGGCCTTGGTCAGCGCGTAGAGGCTGCCGCCCGCGAAGGGGACACGTTCGGCGTTGACACTGCCGATCATGATGACGCGGCCGCCGTCGCCGATGTGGCGCAGCGCCTCCTGGGTGGCGGCGAAGACGGCGCGCAGATTCACGGCGGTGACAAGGTCGTAGTCGGCGTCGGTCAGCTCCTCGATCGGCCGCATGACGCCGACCCCGGCGTTGTTGACCAGGATGTCCAGCCGTCCGAACCTCTCGACGACCTCGGGGATCGCGGACCGCAGCGCCGCGCGGTCCGCGACGTCCACCCGTACCGCCATCGCCTGACCGCCGTCCGCGATCACCGACTTGACCAGGGCCTCCGCCCGATCCGCCGCGGCGACGTAGGTCACCGCCACCGTGGCGCCCTCCTCCGCGAGCCGGCGCGCGATGCCCGCGCCGATCCCCCGCGAACCGCCGGTGACGATCGCCACCTTGCCGCTCAGCCGCCGCGCCGCGTGTGCCATCCGAATCACTCCCCGAAGTATTTCTTGAATGCCCGTTCAAGATGTCAGGCGCATGGGGACCGTGCAACTGATATCTTGAACGGGCGTTTAAAAAGTGAGGAGGGTCACCGCCATGGCGAAGGGACGGCCCCGCGAGTTCGATATCGACGACGCGCTGTCAGCGGCGGTCGCCGTCTTCTGGGCCAAGGGCTACGAAGGCACCACGATGGCGGACCTGTCCGCCGCCACCGGCCTCAAGGCGGGCAGCATCTACGCCGCCTTCGGCTCCAAGGCGGACCTGTTCAAGCGGGTGCTCGACACTTACGCCGGCACGGTCTTCTCGTACGGCCCCAAGGCCCTGGAGGCCGCCACCGTCCGCGAGGTCGTCAGCCGGTGGCTCAGGAGCGCGGCCCGGGCCATGACCGGGTCGGCCACGCCCGCCGGATGCCTGCTCGTCCACGGCGCGCTCGTCACCGGGGACGCCGCGAGCGAGGTGAAGGCCGATGTGTGCACTCGGCGCCAGGCGGGCGAGCTCATGCTGACCGAGCGCTTCGAACGGGCCCGGCTGTCCGGTGACCTCCCCGCCGGCGTCGATCCGAAGGACGCCGCGCGATACGTCCTCGCCCTCACCGAGGGCATGGCCGTCCAGGCCGCGTACGGCGCCGACCGCGCCGCTCTGGAGCGCCTGGTCGACCTGGCCCTCGACCGGCTGCCATGGGAGCGCGCCGAACCCGGGGTTGGGGCCGGGCACAGGGTCGAGCCCGGGCCCGGACAGCCCCCGGCTGATCAGTCCAGATAAATGAGCGCTTCCGTCCGCGCGCTGTCGTAACGCTCCTGCCCGGAGCCGACGAGATGTCGCGACAGCCCGCTGTCGAGGCCGTAGCCGTTCTCCTTGGCCCAGCCGGCGACGAGATGGTTCACCTGCTTCTGGCCGGTGGTGAAGTGATACTCCGTCTCCTGCGCCGCTGCCTGCCCCGCCTGGGCGATCTGGTCTTCCTTCCAGTCGTAGACGCCCGCGTACAGAACGCGGTAGACGGCGTCCGTGACGAATCCGGTGGCCGGGCCCTTGCCGGCGAGCGAGGCACCGGCACTGGCGGCGGCCTGCATACCGCCGGTGACGACGAATTCGGACGTCTGGGCGTGGTTGGCCCAGGAGACGGCGTCGTCCTTCTTGTCGCGGGCGATATCGGAGCTGATTCCGTCGTAGAAACCGAAGACGGAGGACGCCCCTTCGATGGCCGCGGCGCGTTCACTGGTGCTGCCGAAGTCCGCCTTGGTCAGGGTCCCGGCGGAGTAGAAGCGCTCTGCGTCGTACATCTCGCCGAACGCCTTACCGTCCTCCGCCACCCCGCGCATGATGCGGGTCAGGGTCTCCCTGGGGACGGACATATGGGCGTCCTTGGGGTCGCTGGTGCCGTCGTTCCACACCCCGTCCTTGTCCGCGTACGGGCCCGTACGGGTCAGGATCTCGTGGGTTTCGGGGGTGTAGTCGACGAGCATGCGGCCCATGTTGTCCCGCAGATTCGGGTGCAGACCGGCCCCCTTGCGGCCGTCGTCCAGGAGCGTGAGGGTGTCGTGCATGACGCGGGCCTCGGCGTCGGTGTGATACCCGAGGACGTGATCCGTGCCGGGGACGTTTCCGGTGGCCGCCGCTTCGAGCGCGGGCCCCAGGCCCGTACGGCTGTCGGGGTCGTCCCGGTAGTAGATGTCGCCGTCAGGGGTCTGCATCACTATCTTGGGCCAGTTGCGGTCCTGCAGCAGATACTTCAAGCGGTCGTTCTCGCCGTGCGCACCCGGATCGAGGAATGCCTTGGCGACGTCGGGCTGCTTGCCCATGATGCCGAGCAGATCATCGAGCGGATCGGTGGATTTGAGGCTGTGGCCCTCGCCCTTCTGCCACTTGTCCGTCCCGTCCTTTTTCTCCACGGCGATGAGATCGTTTCCGATGTCGACCAGGAACTTCTTCCCGTAGCCCTTGCCGTGCGTCATGAGGTTGAGGAACGACTGGTAGCCGTAAAGGCTCTCCCCCGGACGCCCGAAATTCTCGGTGCCGACCTTGCGCAGCCCGTCCTGCCACTTCTTGTAGAAGGGGTCGGAGGGCGACTTGGTGGCGGTGGCCAGGGAAGTGGCGACGCCTTCCTGGAGGGCGGTGAAGTCCTTCTTGCCGTCCTTGTCATCGCCCTTGGCGAGGCTGTTGAACTTGTTGTTCAGTTCGATGGTGGCCTTGGGGCCCATACTGTCCAGGAACGTCTGGCTGAACGCCTTGTCGTGTCGGTTGTCCCGGAACAGCCGCTGGAACTCGGCCATCTCCTTTTTGTCGAGCTCATCGCCGGAGTTGAGCTTGGTCGCGAGGTCCTTGGCCTCCTTGGCCTCGACCTTCTCGATATCGCCTTCCGCCGCGCCGTTGAACCCATTGACCGCGCCGTCGACGAGATCGGGATCCGCCACGGCCGCCTTGAGCGCGAGCTTCACTCCCCGGTCGGCGTCGTCGACCGCCTTGACCGCGGCCTCGATATGCCGGGTCCACGTCCGCTCGACGTCGCGCATCCCGGGGTCGTGGTGCGCGGCATTGGCCGCGGACGCGCTGGCCTTCGAGTAGTCATAGCTCGCGATACCGGCGTCCGAGACCTTCATACCGGCCTTCACGGCGTCCGCGACAGCCGACTTCACCTTCCCGCGCAGCTCGACGAACTGGCTGTGCGCGTCCCGCAGGATCGAGGCGACGGCGCGGGCCTCCTTGGGTGCCGCGGTGAACTGCTCATCGGTCAGTTGCATATTGGGGCGCGCGACCAGATGTGACACGCCATTCCAGGTCCCGTCGAGCCCGACCGATTTGACCTTGCTGTCGTAGATCTTCTGGACCGCTTCGAACTTCTTGGCGGCCTCGTCCCATTTGGTGGCGGCCGACTCGAGGAGCGACAGGTCGATGGTCATGACCTGGTGGTACGTGAGCACGAGTTCCCCTTCAGCGGTTCTTCTCAGCGGATTTCCGAGGCGCGGGACGGGAACAGCGTGTCTTGCGGGTATGGAGCAAGCGGGACGAACGGCATGATTCCCCCGTGACCAGTCATCAAGTGGAACGCCATATTCGGCGATTGCACCCTACGAAGCTAGCAGCGCCGCGTACATACCTTGTTCAAAGCTCAAAAGCTTGAGGACGATCTGAGGCGGTCGGCGGCGGCAGCGACCGCGTCGGCGACCTCCTCGACGGTGTGCCCGTCGGTGGCGACGCACAGGTCCCCCAGGGCGGCGCGGTCCAGCGCATCGGCGTCGGCCGCCGCGGCGTCGGCGGCCTGGAGCAGCCGCGCGGTGGGCCGCCCCTTCAGCGGATCGCCGGGCTGCGCCCAGCTGCCGCCCCGCCCGCGGCTCAGGATCCGCCGCACCAGCTCCTCACGCCCCGCGTGGAGCCGGCAGACCGTCACGGTGGCCGGGGCCAGCGCATCGGCGTACGTCCTGATCGCGGACTCGTCCTCGGCCTGGCCGACGACCGTCAGGCACCGCGCCCCCGCCGCGTGGTACGTCTGCCATACGGCGGCCAGGTTACGGGCCTTCAGCCGGTGGTTGCCGGGGTCGTCGGCCGGGGCGGGGGCGCAGCAGCCGATCTGGTCGAGGTCGAGGTAGGCGGCCATATGTTCGGCGGCCAGGGCCCTTTGAAAGAGCGTGAAGCCGACCGTCGACTTCCCGACGCCCGTGGCCCCGCACAGCCACAGGACCGAACCCTCGGCGGGCCTGAGTGGCGGGGACGGCCGTTCAAAGGCGGTGGCGGGGGCGGCCGGGACCGGCCATCCGCCGGTGCGCTCCCGTACCCGCCGCGCCACCTCGGTCACCGACAGCCCGCTGGTGTCCACGCACACATCGCCGATGTCGCTCGCGTCCATGGCCTCGGCGTCCCGCAGCGCGTCCGCGATGGCCACGGTCGACCCCGTACGCCCCAACAGCCGCCGCCTCAGCTCGTCCTGGCCGACGCGCAGCCGGCATACGGTCAGCGCGGCGCCCGGGATCCGGTCGGCGTGCACGCCGCGAGCGGTGTCGACGACACCGGACACGACGACACACCGCGCCCCCGTCGCCCGGTAGCCGGCCACCACCGCGCCGACGTTCCGCGCCTGCATCAGATGGCGGCCCGGGTCCGCGGCCGGTTCGGGATAGCAGATGCCCAGCTGGTCGACGTCCACATAGCCGGCCGCGACACCGGCCCGCCCGAGCTCGGCGTAGATCTCCCAGCCGACCTCGGTCTTCCCCGCCCCCGGCGGACCGCACAGCCACAGCACGGGGATCGGCTCGCCGCTCACCACTTCACCTCGGCAACAACTCCATCTGTTACGCCACCACCGGGCCCCGCCCCGGCGCCCCCGCCTCGTGGTCCAGCCGGGGGTCGGACGCCAGCACCGCCTGCTGGAGGCGCTGCAGCTTCGCCGACGGCTCGATTCCCAGCTCCTCCGTCATGGCCAGGCGCAGCCGCTGGTAGACCGCGAGGGCGCGGGTGCGCTGGCCGGAGCGGTGGAGGGCGAGCATGTAGTGACCGTGCATGCCCTCGTGGAAGCGGTGCTCGACGACGAGCGAGGCCAGATCGCTCAGCGCCTCCTGGTGGCCGCCGAGCCGCAGCCGGGTCTCGATGCTGCGCTCGGTGACCGTGAGCCGGGACTGTTCGAGCCGGGCGACCTCGGCCTGCAGGGGGCGTCCGTGCGGCGCGACGTCGACCAGGGCCGGGCCCTGCCAGACCGACAGGGCCCGCCGGAAGGCCGTATCGGCGGCCCGCTCGTCGCCTGCCTCCAGCGCGTGTTCGCCCTCGGCGACGCGGTCGCGGTAGCGGTGGACGTCGAGCTGGCCGTAGCGCAGCGCCAGGGCGTAGCCGCCGGGCCTGGTCTGCAGCACGTCCCGGGCGACCGCGGCCGACGGGACGCCGAGCGCCTGGGCGAGCAGCTTGCGCAGGTGCAGGACGTACGTCTGGAGCGTGGTCAGCCCGGTGCGCGGCGGCCGCTCGCCCCACAGCTCGGTCATCAGGGACTGTACGGGCACCATCCGGCCGTCGTTGAGCAGCAGCAGGGACAGGACCTTGCGCGGCTTCATCGCGCTGGGCACCGCCGACTGGTCGCCGTGGCGCAGCGTCAGCGGTCCGAGGACGCTCACATGCATGGGTGGAGCCACCTCCTCACACATCACCTGCGGTACGCGCGTACGAACAGGTCGGCGGCCCTCTCGCAGATGGCCGCGGCTTCGTGCCCGGGCAGCGGGCGGGTGCCGTACATCGACTGGTGCAGGCCCTGCTGGACGAGCAGGGCGACGAACTGGCGGGCGACGGTGGCCGGGTCGTCGACGCTCAGCTCGCCGCGCTCGGTGCGGCGGGTGAGCAGATCGACGAGGTACGTCACGAGCTGCTGGGGCTCGCCGTCCGCGCAGGCCGGGCGGAGCGAGGGATGGCGGGCCACCTCGGAGATGACCAGGCGGCGCAGTGCGGAGGCGCGCTCGTCGAGCAGCACCTGGAGCACCCGGTGACCGAAGGAGACCAGGGCAGTCGAGACGTCGGCCTCGGCGTCCACCGCGCCCTCGCCTCCGGGTTCGCCCTCGGTTCTGGGTTCGTCGGCGAGCTCAGGAGTGAGGTCGTCGGCGAGATCGGGGGTGAAGCGGGCGGCCACCCGCTCCCGTTCGCCCTCGACGGCCGCGAGGAACAGCCGCTGTTTGTCCCCGAAGTGGTTGTAGACGGTCTGCTTGGACACATGGGCCTCGTCGGCTATGACGTCCACGCTCGCCCGGGTGTATCCCTCGCGCAGGAAGACGGCGACGGCCGCCTCCAATATGGCCTGCCGCTTGGCGGGCTGAGGGCCCGCCGGCCGGCCCACGGCGCCGCGTGGCCGCGGCGCGCTGTCCGTCCGCAAGGCTCCGTCCTCCTGACTCACCGACTCCGATGCGCACTTGCCCCGGATGGACTTGCGAGTCTAGCCTTCCATCACTTCACTGGACTAGTCGGTCCAGTCCAAAAAATTACGACCCCACGTCCCACGAGGAGAGAGCTCCATGAGCGCACCGGAGAACAGCGACGCCCTGCGCCATCTCACCCTGGCGCCCGAGGCGCAGAACCAGCTGTTCCTGGAGGCCCGTACGGCCAACACGTTCACCGACGAGCCGGTCACGGACGAACAGGTCCGCGCCATCTACGAACTGGTCAAGTTCGCCCCCACCTCGATGAACCAGCAGCCGCTGCGCGTGGTCCTGGTGCGCTCCGAGGAGGCCCGCGCCCGCCTCGTGTCCCATATGACGGGGCGCAACCAAGAGAAGACGGGGAAGGCGCCGCTGGTCGCGGTCCTCGCGGCCGACCTGGACTTCCACGAGGAGCTGCCCAAGCTGGTGCCGTTCATGGAGAACCCGCAGGACGTCTTCGCGGAGCCGAACTTCCGCGAGGCCTCCGCTCGGTTCAACGCCGCGCTGCAGGTGGGCTACTTCATCCTGGGCGTACGCGCGGCCGGGCTCGCCGCCGGGCCGATGATCGGCTTCGACCACGAGGCCGTGTCCAAGGAGTTCTTCGAGGACGGCCGGCACCGGGCGGTGTGCGTCGTCAACATCGGCATGCCGGGGCCCGACGCCTGGATGGGCCGGCTGCCGCGCCTGGAGTACGACGAGGTCGTCACGACCGTCTGACCGGGCCGCCTCATGAACAGACCGCCTGTGCCCCGACGGCGGGGCGCAGGCGGTCGTCTTTCTGCTTCTTGGAACTTCTTGGAACTTCTTGGAACTCAGCTCTCGATCAGCTCATGGAACGCGACGGTGTCGAAGATGTCCTCCATCCTCGTCGCCCTGCCGTCCCGCATCGTCCAGGAGTGGACGAAGTCCAAGGTCGCGGTGGTGCCGGTACGCGAGGTCACCTCGCGGGTGCCCAGGACGATGACCCGGTCCCCCTGCTCGATGAACTCCTGAGGGCTGAGCTTCATCCCGCCGAGCACGGTCGGGACATGGGCCAGGAATTCCTTGATCCCGGCATGGCCCAGCTTGGTGCCGCCGAGGCCGTACTTGGCCATCCCGTCCGGGTGGACCCACTCCACGTCCGGGTGCATCCCCGAGAGGATCCCCTCGACGTCCCGGTCGCGGAAGCCCGCGTAGCACGCCCGGATGGCCTCGATGTTCTGTGACGCCACGGTTGTTCGCATCTCCTCGGTGTCTTCTCGGTTCAGGCGGCGGAAGCGCCCGGGCGCGGCTTGACGTGGTCGGGGTACAGCGCCTCGAGGGTCTGCCGTACGCCCTCGCGCCACGGCACCCGGCAGGGGCCGGTGAGCTCCAGCCGCCGCGCGGGGTCGAACTGGTAGGTCTCCCGGGTGACCTCGCTGGGCACCAGCTTGGCCTCGACGCCGGTGAGCTCTTCGAGGTAGCGCACGCAGTCCGTCATGCCCACCGGCTCGTCACCGCCCCAGTTGACCAGCGTGGCGGGCACGGACGCGGCGGCCCACAGCTCGGGCACCTGGCTGACCAGGTCGTCGGTGTGCAGCAGCGAGCACCAGTTCTGGCCCTCCAGCGGCACCGGTATCGGCTCACCGGCCAGCATCCGCTTGAAGTAGAGCATCGGCACCCCGCCGTAGCCCCCGGGCCCGTACGCGATGTTGAGCCGGGCGATGGTGGTCGGCAGGTTCAGCACGCTCGCGAAGGCCCGTACGGCGCCCTCGGCGGCGATCTTGCCCACGGGGTAGGCGGGCAGCCAGTCGGCGACGCCGTCGACCGGGTCGTCCTCGGCGTACGGGTGGTCCAGGGTCTGCCGCTTGTAGAGCGCGCCGGTCGAGACGTACAGGAACGCCTCCGCGCCGCGGCAGTGGGTCATCAGCCGGCCGCAGGCGACGGAGTTGACCTCGATCGCGGCGTTGAAGTCACCGTCCTCGCCGCGCCGCACCGCCGAGTGGATGACGTGGGTGAAGTCGTCGGGGAGCCCGTCGTACGCGGCGCCGCCGAGATCGTTCATGTCCCAGTGGTACGTCCTGATCCCGTGGGCTCTCAGCTCCTCCTCGACGCCCGGGGTGGCGAACCGGCCCAGGCACCACACCTCGTTGTGCTCGGCCAGCGCCTCGGCCACCGGGCGGCCGACCTGCCCGCTGCCGCCCGTGACCAGGATCTTCTTGCCTTTCAACGTGCTCTTCTCCTCTTGCCGGCGCTACTCGCGCGCTCGTTACCCGCCGCCGCTCGTTACTCGGCGTCGCTCGCTACTCGCCGTCGCCCAGCGCGCGGTCGAGTTCCCTGCGCAGGATGGCCTGGAAGGTCGCGACGTGCTGGGGCCCCATCAGGGTGTAGTGCTCGCCGGGCACGTCGATATAGCGGTTGGCCTCGGTGGTGTGCTCGTCCCACCTGCGCAGCTCGTTGTCGAGCCAGTCCTCCTTGGTGCCGCGCAGCGGGATGGCGTAGAAGACCGTCATCGAACGGGTGGTGCCGGCGGGCGTATAGCTGCGGCCGAGGTCGGTGAGCCCGTTGGCGAGCTCGGCCCAGGCCGTGAACTTGTCCAGGTCCAGATCGAGCTCGGCCAGCCGGCCCTGCGGGGCGATCGTGAGGAAGTGCGCCAGCTGCTCCTCCTTGGGCAGCCCGCGCAGCTGCCCGGGGAGGTCGAGGGACTGCTTCTTGTTGATCAGGTCGAGGAAGAACGCGAGATTGGTCGCGGTCTCGATGAAGTCCAGCTCGTCCATGCGGGACTTGATATGCGGTGGGAGGTTGAAGCTCCCGACGAAGTCGACGCGCTCGCCCTGCGCCTCCAGCTCCTTGGCGATCTCGAAGGCCACAGCGCCGCCGTACGAGTAGCCGGCGACGGCGTACGGGCCGTGCGGCTGGGTGGCGCGGATGGCCTCGACATACGTGGCGACCATCTCCTCGAAGCTCGCGAAGGGCCGCTCGCCCTCGTTGAACCCCCGGGCGCGCAGGGCGTAGAAGGGCCGGTCGCCGACGAAGTACTTGGCGAGGTTGACGAAGACCAGGACCTCGCCGACGCCCGGGTGCACACAGAACAGCGGCGTCTTGTCGCCCGCGGTCTGCAGCGGCACCACCGGGTCGTACGCCACGGCCGCCGCCGATCCGCCCTCGCCGAGCCGGGCCGCGAGGGCGCGCACGGAGGGGGCGGTGAGCACGGTGATGATCGGCAGGTCCACGACGCCCAGGCGGCGGCCCACCTGGCGGCGCAGCCGCAGGATGTCCAGCGAGGTCCCGCCGAGGTCGAAGAAGCTCGCGGTGACGCTGACCTCGTCCGGGGCCAGGTCGAACATCTCGGCATAGATTTCGGCGAGCACCCGCTCGGTCTCGCCCTCCGGTGCGGTGTACCCGCCGAGCCTGCGGGTGGTCAGCTCGGCGACGCGCGCGATGACGTCGTCGAAGCCGCCGGACTCCAGGCGGATACGCATCCGCCGGCGCAGCGTCTTGCCCAGGCTGGTCTTGGGGAACGCCTCCTTGGGCAGCGGCAGGATGAGGGAGGGCCGGAACCCCCAGTGCATCACCACGGTGGAGCGCACGGCGGTGAGCAGCCGGTACAGGCCCGCCTCGTCGCCCTCCGCCACCTCGGGGCTGACCATCTCGGGGCTGACCGCGATCACCAGCTGCTCGGTGTCGCTGCCCGGCCGCCGGGTCGGGAAGGCCGCGACATAGCCGCCGGCCACGCCGTCCAGCTGCTCGAGCGCCGCCTCCATCTCATGGCTGAAGTAGTTGACGCCATTGACGATGATGCTGTCCTTGCTGCGCCCGACCAGGGTGAGCCGGCCGTCGTCGATACGGCCCAGATCGCCGCTGCGGAACCAGCCGTCGGGGGTGAAGGCCTCGCGGGTGGCCTCCTCGTTGTTGTAGTAGCCCGCCGTGATCATCGGGCCGCTGAGCTGCAACTCCCCCACTTCGCCCGCGGGCAGCGCGCGATGCTCGTCGTCGGCCACCCGGATGGTCAGCGCCTTGACGGGCGTGCCGAGGTTGGCGAACTCCTGGCCCGCGTCGACGTCCGGGAAGTCGCGGTTGTAGATGCTGCCGGCGCAGGTCTCGGTCATGCCGAAGGCGGGCCACAGCGCGGACCGCCGCAGGCCGTACGGAGCGTAGTTGGCGAGAAACGCCTCACCGGTGGCGACGACATTGGCCTCGCCGCCGCTCACGATGTGGCGCAGCGCGCTCAGATCAAGCCGCTCCTCGTCTGCGAATTCATGGGCCGCGGAATTAAGCGGGCCGAGGAGGAAATTCGGGGTGAAGGTCATCGTCACCTTGTGACGGGAGATGATGCGCAGGAACCGCTGCGGCTCCTCGAGGATGACGGAGGCCGGGGCGTGCAATTGGTTCGCGCCCACGTAAAGCGGCAGCAGATGCGCTTCCAGAAGCGCCGCGACATGGTCGTAGGAAATCCAGTTGAAGGTGGTGTCGGCGGCGGTGAGCTGCTGCTTGTCCGACTTCCCTGCCATGGACGCCAGAAGGTTTCCATGGGAGAGCATCACGGCTTTGGAATTTCCGGTGGAGCCGGAAGTCAGGACCAGCAGGGCGAGGTCTTCCGGCGCGGCCCGGTGGATGTCCGGCGCGGGTTCACCGCCACCGAGCCCTTCCACCGGGGCCACGGCGAGCCCCGGCACATCGGGCAGCTCGGCGCGCGTCGCCTCGGTGGTGACCAGCAGCGGACGGTCGAGCAGCCGGTCGACATGGGCGAGCTGCGCGGCCCAGCGGGCGGGGTCGCCCAGCACCGGCACCATGGGGCAGGGGACGAACCCGCCCAGCAGACAGGCCCAGAAAACGGAGAGAAATTCCCGCTGGTCATCCAGCAGCAGCGCGACCTTGTCGCCGGTCCTCAGCCCACGGGACCGCAGGCCGGTGAGCAATCGGAGCGCGGAATCGAGGAGTTCGGAATAGGGCTGGCGTATGGATTCGCCCTCCGCACCGTCGGGCAAGTAACCTACCCCCGAATAGGGGTACTCCACCGCTGCTCTGACCAGCAGCTGGGCCACGGAACGCAGTTCCTGGGCATCTTCGGGCGTTGAGTATTTCAAGGACTGTCTCGACATGACCCATTTGACCCTTCCCCCCCGATTCTGAGGCCCTGAAGGTAACAGCCTCGAACATTCGCACTCCATGACTCTCCAGTCAGGCTCTAGCAGCGCTCTAGCGAATCCCGGCCGGCCGCCACCCGCACCGAATCAGCCACCCCGGCACCCCTGGGGTCACCGCTTGACTCCCCGGGTCCGCGATATATCGTGTCTACCAGAAGACGCGATATGTTGCGTCGCGTCTGCCGCGGGGTCCGGTCAGGGGTCCCGCCAGCGCCCAGCCAGGGGAGGCCAGGGATGTCAGGCCAGTCCAAGTGGTCGTTGACCGAACCACAGAAGCTCACCTTCGACGACCTCGTATCCACCCTCCAGGTGCGCGTCGTGGGCGGCACCGTCAACGTCGTCGGGACCGACACCGGCCCCGCCCGCCTGGAGCTCACGGAGATCGACGGCCCGCCGCTGACCGTCACCCACGAGGACGGCACGCTGAAGGTCGGATACGACGACGTGCCATGGAAGGGCTGGCTCAAGTGGCTCGACCACAAGGGCTGGAACCGTACGGTCCATCTCACCCTCGCCGTGCCCACCGACACCAGCGCCTCGGTCGGCACCATCGGCGCCGGAGCCGTCGTCTCCGGGCTCACCGGCCGCACCGAAGTGCACGGCGTCACCGGCGACGTCACCCTGCTCGGGCTGACCGGCCCGGTCCACGCCGACACCGTCTCGGGGCGGGTCGAAGCCCAGGCCGTCACCGGCCGGCTGCGCTTCAACTCCGTCAACGGCGACCTGACCGTCATCGAGGGCTCGGGTCAGTCCGTCCACGCGGACACCGTCAGCGGTGACATCGTGCTCGACCTCGCCGCCACGACCACCTCGGGCGGCGCGGACATCGCCCTCAACACCGTGTCCGGCGAGATCGCGATCCGGCTGCCGCACCCCGCCGACGCCGAGGTCGAGGCGCACACCACCAGCGGAGCGGTCTCCAACGCCTTCGAGGATCTGCGGGTCACCGGCCAGTGGGGGGCCAAGCGTGTCTCCGGCCGGCTCGGCGCGGGCAGCGGCCGGCTCAAGGCCACCACCGTCACGGGCGCGATAGCGCTGCTGCGCCGCCCGCCCACCGAAGAGGACGCCCCCACGCAAGGCCCTGACCGCCCCGAAGGAAAGGTCCTCTGATGGCCCCCGTATTCGCCCACGGCCGGCTGCGGCTCTACCTCCTCAAGCTGCTCGACGAGGCACCGCGCCACGGCTACGAGGTCATCCGCCTGCTGGAGGAGCGCTTCCAGGGCCTGTACGCGCCCTCCGCCGGCACCGTGTACCCCCGCCTGGCCAAGCTGGAGGCCGAGGGCCTGGTCACGCACACCACCGAGGGCGGCCGCAAGGTCTACTCCATCACCGACGCCGGCCGTGCCGAACTGGCCGACCGCGGCGGCGAGCTGGCCGACCTGGAGGTCGAGATCCGCGAGTCCGTCGCCGAGCTCGCCGCCGAGATCCGGGAGGACGTACGCGGCTCCGCCAGCGATCTGCGGCGCGAGATGCGGGAGGCGGCGCAGCAGGCCCGCACCTCGGGCAACACCTCCGGCACGAAGGGCGGGAAGGGCGGGAAGCGCGGGTCGTGGGAGGGCCCGTGGGGGGACAAGGAGGCATGGCGGCTGGCGAAGGAGGAGATGCGGCGCGCCAAGGACGAGTGGAAGGAGCAGGCGCGCCGGGCCAAGGAGGAGAGCCGCCGCGCCCGGCAGGACGCCCAGCGCGCCCGGCAGCAGGCGAAGGACGCCCAGGACTTGGCGCGCGAGGAGGTCCAGCGGATGGCCCGGCGGCTGCAGGAGCAGACGCAGGAACACCTGAGGACGGGCGACTGGCAGAGCGCCGTACGCGAGGGGCTGGCCGAGGTGTCGCGCGGCATAGGGCGTATCTCACGGCAGGGCGCGGGGGCCGCGGAGCACGCTGAGCCGGAGTACGTCGTCGAGCGCGCGGACGCGCCCAAGGCGGCGGGGCACGAGCCCAAGGCGGACGCGCCCAAGGCGGCGGCCGGGCACGAGCCGGAGTGGGCAGGGCATGAGCCGGAATGGGCCCGGGACTTCACCCCGTCCGGCGACCCCGCCCGCGATCTGGACCGGCTCCTGGACCGCTTCCGCGACGACATCCGCGACACGGCCCGCGACCACGGCGTGAGCGCCGCCCACGCGGCCGAGGCCCGACGGCGGCTCGCGGCGACCGCGGCGCAGATCACGGCTCTGCTGCGGGGGCAGGTGAAGGAATAGGCCCCGCCCTCCCCATGCGCTGGCTATCCTTCGCCCTCGGCTTCCCCCCGCTTCCGCCGCCTCGCCAGGTTCTCGTCCGAGTCTCATCCGAAGAGGTAAAAGTGACGCAGTACCAAGCCCTCGCCCGCCGCATGTGGCACCAGCTGGAACCGGTGCACGCCAGCCTCTACTTCGCCCCGCAGGCGTACGAGGAGGCCGCGGCGCTCGGCTACGACGTCGAGTCCCGCTGGCCCAGCTACTTCGCGTGGCGGGCCGCCCCGCTGGGCGCGGTCGGCCCCGAGCTGGTGACGGCCACCTTCTACAGCTTCAGCCCGCGCACGATAGCCGAGTACATCCCCGCCGTCTGGGCGACGGCCGCCCCCGACGCGGTGGTGGCGGCTCGGCTGCGCGCGGTCGACCGTACGTTCCGCGCGCTGCTCGGCGACCGGGTCGGCGGGCAGGACATCGCCGAGGCCGCGGCGCTGGCCAAGGAGGCGGCCGGGGCCGCGCCCCTGGGCGCCCGCCCCCTCGGCGCCGCCAACCGCGGCCTCGGCTGGTCCGACGAGCCGCATCTGGCCCTGTGGCAGGCCATCACCGTGCTCCGGGAGCACCGCGGTGACGGCCACCTGGCCGCGCTGCTCACCGCCGGTCTCGACCCGTGCGAGGCGCTGGTGTCCTTCGCGGGGGTCGGCGCCGCCCCGAAGGAGAACTTCGACGGCCGCGGCTGGACCGCGGAGGAGTGGAGCGCCGCGGCCCGCCGGCTGGCCGAGCGCGGCTGGCTCGACGCGGACGGGAACGCGACCGAGCGCGGCCGTCAGGGCCGCGACGCGATCGAGCGGCAGACGGACGAACTGGCCGCGGCGCCCTGGCGCGCGCTGGGCGCCGAGCGGGCCGAGCGCCTGGCGGAACTGGTGCATCCGCTGCTCGCGGCGGTGTTCGAGGCGGGCATGCTGCCCGCCCAGAGCACGCTGGGCATCGCCGCGGTCCAGGTCGCGTACGCGTAGCGAACACGGCGGGACGGAGCGCGAACAGGGTGAGGGTGGCGTCCAGGTCACGTAGGCCCGGCGAACGCCCTTGACCTCAACCGCAGTTGAGGTATCAGGATCGCGGGCGGGGGCTGACGGAGGCGAAGCAGCCCCCGTCAGCCCCCGTCCGCGAACCTGAAGGAGCCCCCATGCCCGGCGCCCCCAACCCCCTCCCCGACCTCGCGCGCCCCGACGTCGGCGCCGCTCTGTTCTCCACCTGGAGCGTAGGCACGCCCGAGCGGCAGCGGGCGACGGCGGACGCCGTCGCCGCCAGCTGGGACTCCCGCCCCTGGCCGAGCCCGGAGCTGCTGTCGCAGAACCTCTACGTGGGAACGGACGGCGACACGCTGTTCCACCACGCCCAGTGGACGAGCGAGGAGGCGTACCACGCGTTCGTCCGCACCCAGCGCCAGGAGCGGGTCGACCAGATCGACGCCGCCGTTCCGGGGATCAAGCGCAACGGCATCGCCAACTACCGCCGCTACCGCGGCTTCGACACCCGGACGGAGGACGATCCGCGAGTGCCCGGGTGCATCGCCGTCATCGAGCTCGACTTCGACGACCCGGACCTGCGGCGCCAGTGGATCGACCTGGTCATCGAGGCCCTGGAGACGGACCCCGACCCGAGCCCCGACCTCATCTCCGCCGACTTCCACCTGATCGTCGACGGCGCCCGCCATCTGGCCAACGACCGCACCCGGGCGCTCAACTACGCCCAGTGGACCAGCGAGGAGGCGTACGACGCGGCCATCGCGTCAGCCGCCCCGGGCGTCGGCTCGATGACCCCTCAGTGGGAGCGGATCCGTCAGTTCCCGGGTTTCAGGGGCAGCACGATCAAGCGCTACCGCTTCGAGCGAAGCTTCGTGCGGCCGTAAAGCCGTACAGCCCTGAAAGCAGCCTCAGACCGTCAGCACGACCTTGCCGAAGAGGTCCCCGCCCGCCATCTTCTCGAACCCCTCGCGGGCCCGGTCCAGCGGCAGCACCGAGTCGATGACCGGCCGCACCCCGCGCGCCGCGCAGAAGCTCAGCAGGTCCTCCAGCTCCTCCTTGCTGCCCATCGTGGAGCCGACGACCTTCAGCTCCAGGAAGAAGATCCGGTTGAGCTCCGCGGACTTGGGGCTGGGCCCACTGGTCGCGCCCGAGATGACGAGGGTGCCGCCGGGCTTGAGGGACTTGATGGAGTGCGACCAGGTGGCAGCGCCCACCGTCTCGATCACCGCGTCCACGCGCCGCGGCAGCCGCTCCCCCGGCTCGTACGCGCCCTCGGCGCCCAGGTCGACCGCGCGCTTGCGCTTGGCCTCGTCGCGGCTGGTGGCCAGGACCCGCAGCCCGGCCGCCGCGCCCAGCACGATGGCCGCGGTGGCCACGCCGCCGCCCGCGCCCTGGACGAGGACGCTGTCGCCGGGGCGCACGCCCGCGTTGGTGAAGAGCATGCGGTAGGCGGTCAGCCAGGCCGTCGGCAGGCAGGCGGCCTCCTCGAAGGAGAGCTCCTTGGGCTTGGGCAGCAGATTCCAGGTGGGGACGGCGACCTTCTCCGCGAAGGTGCCCTGGTAGCGCTCGGTGAGGATGGAACGGGGCTCGCGGGGGCCGACGCCGTACCCGCTCTGGCCGATGACCGAGTGGAGGACGACCTCGTTGCCGTCCTCGTCGATCCCGGCCGCGTCACAGCCCAGGATCATCGGCAAGGACTCCTCGCCGAGGCCGACGCCGCGCAGCGACCACAGGTCGTGGTGGTTGAGCGAGGCGGCCTTGACGGTGACGGTCGACCATCCGGGGCGCGTCTCGGGCTCGGGGCGCTGGCCCAGTTCGAGGCCGTTGAGCGGCTGGTCGCGGTCGATACGTGCGGCGTAGGCAGCGAACATGATCCCGACCATAGGCGCGGCAGCCGACCGGCGGAACCACACCACGGTGTGACACGCGCCGCGCGGCCACGCCCGGTGGGTCCAACGGCCGGGCCGCCCGGCGCCCGCGCGGCCGCCGCCTCAGCGGGCGGCAGCGGTCCGCGCGGCGGGCACCCCCGTGGCGCGCACGCCCCGCGCCGCCCCTCGCCGCAGCAGCCAAGCGACCGGGCCGCGGCGGCCCGGCCTCGTGCCGGGCGCCACGGCGGCGATCCCAGTCCGCACCAACAGGCGCGTCGGCGCCGGGGCGCCGGGGGCGCCGCGCCCCCCCCCCCCCCCGCCCGGTGGCCCCCACCGCCCACAGGAGGGTATAAACCAAAGAACGAGCCGGCCGG
>NZ_JBHWES010000079.1:0-51389 GCF_042734105.1 Streptomyces sp. NPDC059679
GGTGCGCGGCGCGCACCGGGCCGGGAACTCACCAGTACTTGGCGGACGGTCGTACTTCGACCGCGCCACCCAGTCGCGCCTGCGGTACGCGGGATGCGATCGCGATCGCGGTATCCAGATCCTCCGCCTCGACCACCAGGAACCCGCCCACCGAGGTGTTGTCGAACGGCCCCTCGGTGGTGACGGCCGAACCGTCCTCCACACGGACGGTCGTCGCGTCCTTGGGCAGACCCATCGGCGGCGCACCGGTCACGTTCTCCATCGTGCCGATCGCCGCCCAGTCGGCGTACGCCGCCTTCCTGTCCTCCTCCGACACCAACTCCGCCTGCGGAGTGCCCGGCAACGGATACGTGCCCTGGTGGATCACCAACACGAACTGCATCATGTCCTCCTCATCGAGTGCGCCCTTCGCACACACCCATGAGCCCGGGCATCACACCGATGTGACCTATCGGGTCGTACGGCTGGTCGTTGACACTGGTGGTACTCCGGCGTCAGCGACGGGGCGACCAAGGTCCTGAAAACCCGCTCGGACCCGCCGACGGCGCGGGCGGAGCGCTTTCCGGTGTCAGGCGGAGCTTTTCACGTGACGGACCAGCCATGTGAGCATGGGGTCCAGGTCGTCGGCGGCTGCGAGGACTTTGCCGACGGCTTCAGGGGTGTGGAGCCAGTCGTCGCAGCCGAGGGGTTGGGCAGCGATCAGTGAGCGGTGGCGCAGCAGGTCCGCCCGGAAGTGGTCGGACGGATAACCCCGTGGGGGGCGCTTCATCATGTCCCCGGAGATGGCGTAGCCCTTGTGCCGCAAGTCCTCGACGATGGCGGACAGTTCGCGGCCGCTGCCCTCGGCGGCGACGGCCTTGCGGAACATGGCGACCTGGCCAGGGTCCGGATACCACCAGGCCCCCTGGATCCGCAGGCCGTCCAGATCGAACCGCAGACCGATCTCGATCTTGCGGCCGAGTCGGATCACTGCCCCCTGGTGCTGCCACCACCAGGAGTTTGTGCGGTAGTGCCAGACAGAGAAGTCCTCGTACCGTGGATCGGCATCCGCCACATCGTTCAGCAACGCGATCATCGGCTGCCGGACGAGGTGTTCGCGATCCGCGCGGTACTGCTCGCGCACCGCGCTTGAGGGCTCGCCCTGCAGGTGCAGTAGCACGTCCATGGCTCGCTCCGGCCAGCCGTTGAACCGTACGCTCATGCTGGCACCATAACCCACCCATGATCCATTCAAGGACTTGGTACGACGGGCCGGGAGGAGTACCTCCCGGCACGCGAGAGGTCGTGTGCCGGGAGGCCGACCGGAGCGCAGCGCAGGAGACGACGGTTACAGGTCTCAGGAAGGAGATGCCGCGCCGGGCTCAGACGTACCGGCGGTCGTGTCCGGGGTGGTAGCCGAGTAGAAGACGGACTTCTGCTGCTTGGTGCGGTGTACTTGGCCCTTGGCGACGAGCGACTCGAGAGTGCTGCGTACGACGGTGGCCTTGATCTCGCGGTCCGGCAGAGCCTGGGTGAGGGCGGTGGTGACCTCGGCTGCGGAGCGCGGTTCACCGTGCTGGATCAGGTCATCACGGATGAGGTCCCGGAGAGTGGGCACACCGGTTTCCCTCACCCGCTTGGGACGGCTCCTGTCTGACTCTGCCCCTTTCCGCTTGCCGGTGGTCGTGTTGGCGTTCTTCTTCGGCTTGCGCGCTGCCGGCAGTGCTGCGGACTTCGGCGCAGTGGACACACCGTCCGCAGAGCCGCTGACCTCGGTGTTCTCCGGTACGTCGGCGGTGGATTCGCCACCGAGGGTCTGCCGCATGCTGAGCAGGAGCACCCGGTTGTTCTCGAGCACCGACAATTGCTGTTGCAGCGCCGAGATTTCGGTGCGCAAGGCTTCGTGTTCGGCGGAGTTGCGTTCGAGATCTGCGGTGATCTGTGCCGCGTACTGGGACTTCAGGTTGGTGTTATCGGTAGAGGTGTCCACCACAAGCTCCCTCGTCTGGGGGCGCAATCAATGTTGGTGCTGGATGGTACATCTACGCGATGGCTACGGGGGCTACTTGCTTCAGCGGACAGTCGTGTAGGTGAACCGGGCGCCGGGGTAGCCGCCCGGGAGTCGGTGCTGCACGAGCGGCACGGTGGGGGCCGCAGGCGGGCGGTCGGCCATCTGCGCCGCGTCCAACGCGCGGACCGCCTCCGTGGGCCGCTTGCGACGCACGGATTCGTGCGCTTGAGTTTCCGCTCGGTGTCAGATGACCGCGGAAGAAGGCGGTGGCCGCTGCGGAAGCTTGAGTGAACTCGGTGGTGTACGGGGCGAAGTGCCCACCGGGAATCGTCACCAGTTGCTTCGGTTCCAGCGCCCGGTTGTAGGCGGCGAGTCCGGTGTCTGTGAGGGTGACGGTGTCCTGCTCACCGACGATCATCAGCAGCGGTGCGGGGGAGACGCGGTCGATGAAGACGCCCCCGGCTCGTACATGTGTGCCTTGCGGGTGCAGCGGACGGTGACGCTGTTGTCCCAGCGTGTTCCTTGGGGGAGTGCCTGGAGGTAGAAGCCGACTGCATCCTGGGTCGATGTCCTGGCGCGGGGTGCCGTCGCTGGCGCCGAAGGCGCGGTGGTCGTGGACCAGGGCGGCGAAGCCGGCCTCGGCGAACGCGCCGGCGAGGCGGAGGGGCGCCATTTCCTTCACCGCGTCGTACCCATGGGCCATGCGCCCGCCAATGTGTGTTTCGGCGGGGCAGCCGACGATGGACATCTGCAATCCGGGATTCAGCCATGGACCGGCTGTAGTAGCGCGCGTTGGAGCAGCCCACCAGGGCACACCAGGGCCTGGAATGCGCAGGTGGTTTCGCAGTGGGCCCGCCGGCCTGCCGCACCCTCGCGGGCACGACAGGCGGTCATCCAGCCAGGTACTTGCCGAAGAATTCGGTGAGTTTTGCGACGGCGGGTGTGACGTATTCGTCCTTGTCGTACAGGTCGATGTGGGTGGCACCGTCGATGACGACCAGTTCCTTGGGCTCGGCCGCCTTCTCGATCGCTTCCCTGCTGAAGTAGGCGCTCTCTGCCTCCGAACCGGCGATCATCAGCAGGGGACGGGGCGAGACGAGCCGGATCATCGCGTACGAGTCGTACTGGGCGATCAGGTCGATGCTGCGCAGCACCCATCCCTGGACCGCTCGGGGGTGGTAGCCGCGTGGGGTGCGGTAGTACTCGAACGTCTCCCGGAACTGCCTGGTGGCGGTCTCCAGCAGTTCCTCCGCGTTGTCGGGAATCCATGCTTCCAGCCGCGGGGCCGCGCCGCGTGCTTCCTCGGTGCGCAGTGCACCGGACCGGTCGAGCATGGCCTTGAGGATCGCCGGGTCCTGCGTGCGGCCCAGGCCCTCGCGGAACACTGACCCGAGGTCGACGGCGCTGACCGTGGCGATGCCCTTGATGCGGTGGTCGGTCTGCGCGGCGTAGGGGACGTAGCCGCCGGACGCGCAGATACCCAGAGCCCCGATACGGTCCGGGTCGATGTCGTCACGGGTGGTGAGGTAGGTCACGGCGGACTTGATGTCCTCGGCCCGCTGAAAGGGGTTCTCCAAGCCTCGCGGCTCGCCCTCACTCTCGCCCTGGTACGCGGCGTCGAAGACAAGCGCTGCGAATCCCTCCCGGGCCAGGCGCTCGGCGTAGATACTCGGGCTCTGCTCCTTCACACCGCCTCCCGGATGGGAGATGACAACGGCCGGCAACCGGCCGTCAATGTGGTCATCGGGGGTGAAGAGAATCCCGGCGACGACGAGATTGTTGCTGGGGAAGGCGACGCCGGTCTTCATGTTCTGTGTCTCCTGGATGCGGGTGGGCGGTGCTGTGACTAAGTGCTGTGACCGGAGATGAGACGGATTCCCCCGACAGGGGCCTCCCGCCTCGGGGGCCTCTCCGCCCGATCACGTCACCGACACTCGCACGCAGTACGCGGGTGGGTAAGAGGCGTCCTGTGTCCCCGGACAACGCTGTCCTGGGACAGGCCAGGCCCCCTGTCACCGGCATGGTGCGATGTAAGACTTGACCTATGAGCAGCAGCAACGCGCACCACGGCGAACTGGGCGCCTTCCTCAAGGCGCGGCGCACGGAGCTGAGCCCGGCCCAGGTCGGGCTGCCCGACTCGGCCGGCAGGCGGAGGGTCATGGGTCTGCGCCGGGAGGAAGTGGCCTTGCTGGCGTCGATCAGCCCCGACTACTACACGCGCCTGGAGCAGGGCCGTCGCCAGGCTTCCGAACCGGTGCTGGACACCCTTGCGCGTGTTCTGCGGCTCGACGACGGCGAGCGTGCCTACATGCTCGAGCTGTCCGGTCGGGACGCTGCCCGGCCCCGTCGGCGCGCCACGCAGAAGGTTCAGCCACAGCTGCGGCGGCTGCTGGACGACATGCCCACCACGCCGGCCGTCGTCCTGGGCCGGCGCACGGACATCCTCGCCTGGAATCCCATGGCCGCCGCCCTGTTCACCGACTTCGCGCGGTTCCCGGAAGGGAAACGCAACTTCGTACGGCTGGTCTTCTGCGAACCGGCCATCAGAGCGCTGTACCCGGACTGGGACTGGGTGGCACAGATCAGCCTGGCGCAGCTGCGCATGGAGGCCGCCCGGGACCCGAATGATCCACGGCTGGCCGAACTGGTGGGCGAGCTGTCACTTCAGGACCCCGACTTCCGGCGGTGGTGGGGTGCCCATCGCGTCGCTGTCCAGGGCAGAGGCACGAAAACCCTGAACCATCCGGTCGTCGGCCGGCTCATCCTCGACTGGTCCTTCCTCACCTGCACCGACGACCCCGACCAGCAGCTCATCACCCTGACCGCCGAGCCCGGCACACCCAGCCACGACCGTCTGCGCATCCTCGCTTCACACGCCGCACAAGCCGACCGCGAGGAACGCCGCAGCTGATTTGGGGTGCAAGCCCTCGAAGTTCACTTCGTGTCTGCCCAGTTGAGCTGCAGTGTGCTTGGTGACAGCGTCGCCGGGGCCGGGCGACTCCTCCGGCCTGCACCAGCCGAGGGATCACCGGAACCCGGCTCCTCGCGGCAAAAGCGATTGACGCCCCGGTGCTGTTCGTGAACGATGCGGGACCGTGACGATGAGCAGCGATCATGACCAGCCTGCCCACGGACAGGTTCCTTCGGCCGGCCGCCCGCTCGCACTGATTACCGGTGTGGGCCGCACCGTCGGTATCGGCGCAGGCATAGCTCGTCGGCTGGCCGCATCGGGCTGGGACATCGCCTTCACCTACTGGGCCCCCTACGACGACCGCATGACCTGGGGTAGGGAGCCCGGTGCGACGGATGCGATCAGCCAAGCCCTGACCGAACAGGGCGCCGCCACCGCGGCGATCGATGCGGATCTCTCCGACCCGGACACCCCGGCACGCGTCTTCGATGAAGCCGAACAGCGGCTGGGCCATGTCGCCGCGCTGGTGATGTGCCACTGCGAGTCTGTCGATTCCGGTCTACTCGACACCAGCGTCGAGAGTTTCGACCGGCACTTCGCCGTCAACGCGCGCGCCACCTGGCTTCTCATTCGCGAGTTCGGACGCCGCTTCGCCGCGGCCCCGGGAACCGGCCGGATCATCAGCCTCACCAGCGATCACACCGTCGGCAATCTGCCCTACGGAGCGAGCAAGGGAGCCCTGGACCGCATCACCCTGGCCGCCGCCCGCGAACTCGCCCACCTCGGCGTGACAGCCAACGCGATCAACCCCGGACCGGTCGACACCGGCTGGATGTCCGAGGAAACCCGGGAGCACTGCGTCCGCAGCACCCCGCTCGGCCGTCTGGGCACTCCGCGGGACACCGCCCACCTCGTGGACTTCCTGTGCTCCAGGGAAGGCGAGTGGATAAACGGCCAGCTGTTGATGAGCAACGGTGGCTTCGCATAGGCACCAAGTTCGGTACTCAGTTGCCACATGCTCGGCCACGCCAACAGGACTCGTTTGCGGAGGACTTCGAATCCTGCGCGGCAGCTCGACGAGATGACGACCACCAAGCCCGCGCCCGAGCTGGGCGTGAGGTATGGACTCGGTCCGGGCGAGATCCCGTTGTCCTGTGGCGGCAGCTACGTCGGTCACCCGCGCGAACCGCTCGGCTGTCGCACCCGGGGTGGGGTCACCCGAGGCGGGACCCGGACCGCCGTGGTGTACGTCACCAGTGATGGCGGCCAGGGCACCCGGCAGGCCATGAGCACGCTCGTGGACCAGGAGCTGTGCCGGACGCGCTCCTGGTACTCCGGTCTGGTTCGCGATCCATGCGCGGGATGGGTCATTGAGGCGGCGTCGGCAGTGACCGCGTCGGGTTGCTTGCCGCTCTTGGGCAGGTAGTCGAAGTGCCCGAGGAACCAGTCGATGGCCGCAATCGTCAGCCCGGTCTCTTCGGCGACCTTGCGCCGTAGGGCCTCGATCAAGGACTCGCAGGTGTCCACACCGCCGGCGGGGAGCTCCCACAGGCCGCCGAGGTAGCCATCGGCCGGGCGGTGCGGCAGCACCTTGCCGTCCGGAGCGGCGATGACCGGCGCCGACGACGCTCTTCTCGACGCAGTCGCGCTCGGCGGCGGGGAACTCTGCGGTTGAGCGCCTGCACCGGCCGCTGCGGTAGCGCACCGTCGACGTCGCATGGGCACGATGTGCGGCAGCACCCCGTTCCCGGAACGGGAGCGGAAACGGGGCCGCGGTCCTCGGATGCGCGAAAGGGGCGGGCTACAGGTCGGCGAACGGCGGGCAGATATACGTAACGGCGACAAGGCGCAGCCGGGGGAGCGGCAGGACCAGCATGAACCCGTCTTCCAGGACCGACAGGCGCCGCACGCCGCCTGCGACTCCCGGCCTCGGGCCGTCTCCTACGGCCGTGACGTCGATGCCCATCTCGGCCAGGTCCACGAGCTGCCCGGCGAGCCGCTCCACCTCCACAACCACGCGCTTGGGCAGCCCCTTCGCCACGTACTCGTAGTCGGGCTCGTACTCCCAGCGCCACCCCTGTCCGGCGTCCTCGGTCACCCGGCGGTCCGCCCGTCGACTCCGGCCTCGGCCGCCGCCTGCGCATGGATGGCGGCCACTTCGGCGGCGATGGCACGCCCCTCGGCCAGATCCGCCACCTGCCCCGCGCGGGCCTCCAGCTCGCTCAGGCGCGCGGCCCGCGCGGGAACACGCTCGATCGCCACCGCGAGCGCCCACCGCCGCAGGAACCGGCGCATGGGGGCCGCGTCGACCTGGCTGCGGGCGGCCTCCACCGCCGCCGTCCGCTCTGCGTCGAACGCGGCCACCTGGTTCGGCGCAATCTGCACCAGAGCCGCGCGCAGGTCCTCCGCTGTGGTCTTGGGCTGCGGGATCAGGGGCCTGTGCCCGTCCGCTGCTGCTTCGCTCATGCCGCCACGCTCCCTGTGCTCCCCGTGTTCCCCGTGCTTCCGGCGGGAGCCACGGTGATCCGCAGCTCGACGCGCCCTTCGGCATACTCCCTCAGCAGCACCTCACACAGCAGCCCGAACCCGGGAACGCCTCCCCGACGGGCTTGCTCCTGCCTCTTCCACCTGGTCTCGGCCCTCTCGCACACGCTCTCATCGAGGTAGACGCGGCATCCGCCCCGCTCCGCCGTGCCGAATGTGCTGCCGACCGGAACGGGCGCGTCGAGCGACCCTTCGGCGTACGCCGTCAGGAGCGCCTCAAGGACCCGTGAGCGGGCGCGGGCCAGACCGTCGTCCTCGGCTCGCTGCTTCACCTGCTGTTTCCACAGGTCCGTGTCCATCCAGACCAGGCGGCCAGGGCGCGCCGTGCTGTGGGCGGCTCTCACGCTTCCTCCATCGGGTGCCGGTAACGGCGCGTCCCGCCAAGACTAGACTTTCAAGGTCTAGCAATCAACGCCCCGCGCCGCGCCGTACCGGTGCCAGAGTGCCCGTCGTGGCCGGGTGCATCTGCTCGTGTGACTCACCGTGCTTCTTGTCGAAGGCCGAGTAGGGCCGTGTCGGGCATGCCGGCGTCGAACCAGTCCCAGAACCGCTGCCGGGCACCGATCTCCCAGTCGATCCAGGTGGCAATGGTCGGGTTGCCGGCTTGGCCGAGGTGTCGAGATCCAGCACGGCGTTGTAGTGGTCCTGGCTTGCGAACAGCGCCGCCGCAGCGTGGGAAGAGCGATGCGGCCCTCGGCCCGCGTAATGCTCCGCGCTCGCCCAGTTGCTGAGCCCCCTCACTTCGCCGGGGGAGAAGTTCGCCGGGGGAGAAGGCGGATCAGCGGCCGGTCGAGCCGTCGATCAGTTCACGGAGGATGTCCGCGTGGCCCGCGTGACGGCCGGTCTCCTCGATCATGTGGGTCAGTGCCCAGCGGACGCTGGGAGCGGGGCGCCCCGGTCGCGGTCGGGGGACGGGGGCGCCGAGATCGGTGCATCCGTCGAGAACGTCGTTCGCGCGCTCGACCGCCTCCCGGTAGCGGGCCACGATATCGGCCACGCTGTCCGCCGGTGCGGCCTGGAACGTCGCCTGCCAGTTGGTGACGTCGTCCCCGAGAAACATCGAGCGCTCGACGAAAGTCAGGTGGTTGAGCAGGCCGAGCAGGTTCGTACCCGACGGCACTGCGGCTGTTCGCACCTGCGGCTCGGGGGCACCGTCGACCTTCGTAGCGATCGAAGTCCGGAGGTAGTCGAGAAATGTGCGTAGGACCTCGATCTCGCTGCTTCCGGTCCGGGGCGGCGGGGTGTCGCTGCGGCGGTTGTGGCGCGTGGTGCCGGGCAACAGTGGTCACCTTCCTTCGTCGTCGGGAGCCCCGACCACCGCGTCAGGCGGTGCGGCGGATGAGGAGAACATGGTCGGTGACCTCGGCGGTGCGCCCGCCCGGGCCAGTCGCGATCCGGCGCGGTGCGTCGGCCCGCTCGGCCGTCCACGTCTCCGGGGCCAGACCGATACCGGCGGCGACCTCCTGCGGGCTCGGGTACCGGGTATCGGGGTCCTGATTCCATGACCACGGAGCGGTCGAGCCGTGGTCGACGACCAGCAGCCGCCCGCCCGGGTGCAGTGCGTGCGCGGCCGAGCGCAGGACGGTTGCCCGGTCCAGGTCACAGGGGGTGTGCAGATAGTGGGCGCAGATCAGGTCGAATCCGCCGGGCGGGAAAGACGTGTGCAAGTCGTGGTGTACGGCGATGACGCGGGCGCCCAGGCCGTGTGCGCAGGCGAGGGCGGCGAGCCGCTCGACCGCCACCGGCGAGATGTCGGCGGCGGTGACCTGCCATCCCTGGCCGGCGAGCCACAGCGCGTCGCCGCCGTCGCCACATCCGAGGTCCAATGCGTCACCGGGCGCCAGGCCCGTCACCGTCTCGGTGAGGCGAACATTCGGCCGCGGGTTGCCGGCTGCGGGCCGGGCCGCATAGACGCCGTCCCAGAACGCGACCGCATCGGTGGTGCTCATCAAGACTCCTTGTGTCGGTGGGCGCCCAGTCTTGCCAGGCACACCACGACCTGGCACGAAAACTTGCGGTAACGGCAAGATGGGCCTCATGGATCCCAAGACGGACGACGTGCTCGACGCGGTGGGGCCGCGGCTCCGTGCGCTGCGCCGTGACCGCGGCATCACCCTCGCCGACCTCGCCGCGACGACCGGCGTGTCGGAGAGCACCCTGTCCCGGCTGGAGAGCGGGCAGCGCCGGCCGAGCCTGGAACTGCTGCTGCCGCTGGCCCGTATCTACGACGTTCCGCTGGACGACCTCGTGGGTGCCCCGCGCACCGGCGACCCCCGGATCCACCTCAAGCCGATCAGACGGTACGGGATGACCTTTGTGCCCCTGTCCCGGCGACCGGGCGGGGTGCACGCCTTCAAGATGATCATCCCCGCCCGGCCAGAACCGCTCGAACCGACCCCGCAGACCCATGAAGGCTTCGAATGGCTCTATGTGCTCAACGGCCACCTGCGACTCGTGATCGGCGAGCGCGACCTGACGTTGCCGCCCGGTGAGGCAGCCGAGTTCGACACCTCCTTGCCGCACTGGCTGGGCAGTGCCGATGGCGGCGTGGTCGAGCTTCTCATCCTGTTCGGCCCGCAGGGGCTGCGTGCGCACGTACGCACCGAACCTCATCGGTCGTCTCAGGCCGGGCCCCAGCGATGAACTCGGCGCGAGCCTCTTCGAGGCCCAGGAGACCGAGGCAACCGCACAGCGATGGCTACGATCGCTGACGGAGTTATGTCGGCTGTTCGCGGCGATAGAAGCCGTCACGCAGACGGGTCCGGAGTCTCCGGCGGGGCAGGAAGCGTCCGTCGGCTGGTGCGCGTCCCCCACACTTCCGTGAGAAAGCCGCCGAGCAGCGAGTCGAGCGGGGTCAGCCCCATGCCGACAAAGTTGATCGTCGCGGCCGCGCGGCCCTGCATCCCGTCCGGAGTAACGGTCTGCCGGACGGCCATGACCGTGACATTCACCAGCTGGCTGAAGGTCCCGAAGACGAAGTTGACCGTATGGCTTCGGTCACTTCCAGCAGCAGCATTTGTCTGTGAGTTTGGGAGGCATCTCGCGTGTGGACGCGTCAGGAATGTTCACGTGAAGTGACGTCACTGCAGAGGGGATGGGCCTTCGCAAGTCGCTGCCACCCGAGGGCGCTGATCGGTGTGAGCATGCTGCGTCTACTACAGTTCAGCGTGGGCCGCGACTGGCGCTGAGGTGGAGCACCACCGGGGAGCGGCCTGACGAGACGTCGATGCCGTGCGCCTGGGCGAGTGGTCAGCAACGCCTGGAGGGCAACGATGTCCCCGACTCAGATGGCCCAGCTCATGGGCGGCACCAGCCTCGCCAAACGCATCGTCGACGAGGCCGCTGTCAAGTCGGCGGAGATCTCACGACGCACGGGGACCAGTCCCTGTCTGGCGACGGTGCTGGTGGGAGAGGATCCCGCGTCGGCCACGTACGTCCGCATGAAACGAGCGCGGTGTTCGAAGGCAGGCATCCAGTCCCGGCATATCGGTCTGCCCGCCGCCACCACGACCGCCGAGCTGATCGACACCCTCGCGGACCTGTCCAGCGATCCGGAAGTGCACGGCATCCTGCTCCAGCACCCCTGCGGCCCGCACATCGACGAGCGAGCGGCGTTCGAGTCCATCGCTCCGGAGAAGGATGTCGACGGGGTCACGATGCATTCCTTCGCCGCGATGAGCTTCGCGCTGCCGGGCTTCGTGTCCTGCACTCCGGGCGGGATCATGCGGTTGCTGGAAGCGTACGACGTCGAACTCGCCGGCAAGCACGCCGTGGTGGTGGGGCGCAGCGCGATTCTCGGCAAACCGGCCGGGATGCTCCTGCTCGCCAAGGACACAACGGTGACTTACTGTCACTCCCGCACGACTGATCTGTCGGCGGTCGTCCGGGAGGCAGACGTCGTGGTGGCAGCCGTGGGACGGCCTCGGCTGATCCGCGGTGAGGACATCAAGCCTGGCGCGGTTGTGATCGACGCCGGCTACAACCCGGGCAACGTCGGCGACGTGGACTACGACACCGCCCTCACTCGAGCTCGTCTGATCACTCCGGTTCCCGGCGGCGTCGGGCCGATGACCATTGCCGTCCTGCTCGCGCAGACCGTGGAAGCCGCCGCGAACCAGCTCGGAATGCAGCACCAGTGATGGCCTCGCGAGCAGCTCATTGACTTCTGATGGCGGCTCGCCGCCCGTGAGGGTGGTGAGCCGTCGAGGAGGCGTGGCCTGCGAATGTGTCAGCCGGCCTTAGCGGGTTCTGCGGCCCGGGCTCGAGTGGCGGCGAGGCGGTAGGAGTCGGTGCCGGTCTCGATGATGGCGCCGTTGAAGGTGAGCCGGTCGACGATGGCGGCGCAAAGACGCGGGTCGGTGAACGTCTTCGTCCAGCCGCCGAACGACTCGTTGGAGGCGATGGCCACGCTGGTCTTTTCCTCGCGCTCGGTCAGCACCTGGAAGAGGAGTTCGGCGCCGTGCCGGTCGAGTTCCATGTATCCAAGTTCGTCAATGCAGAGGCGATCCTGGAAGGCGGCTGATGCGAGGCACACAGTCCGCAGCGAGATGTCACTGCCGACAAAGCGGAGGCCCTCATGGATCCGCCGCCAGACCCGAGGTGGACGTTCCGGGCCTTCCGGGATGGATTCGCGGCGACCGATCCGTCGGATCGACAGGAACGACAGCGCGAAAAACACTGCGCTGGAGGCGGCAGCGATCGGCGCCGACAGCACAGACACCAATGCACCGCCGACGGCGGGACCGCCGATCTGCGCCGCGGACCGACTGCCCTCGAGCGCGCTGTTGGCCCGTACCAACTGATCGCGTCTCACCAGCCGTACCGAAGAAGCCTGGTATGCCACGTCGAAGAACACGGACAGAGCCCCGATGGCGAAGGCAACCACGAGCAGCGCCGGCAGGCCGAGCGCACCGAGGAGGCCGGCCACGGCGGCGGCGCCCAGTGCCAGGGCCCGACCGGCGTCCGTCAGTACCCCAGAGCCGGCGGAAGTCGCCGTCCCGCCACAGGCTTGACGGAGCAGGTCGACCGGAATCGGATACAGCGGAGGAAGAAGACGGCACAGGGACCCCTCGGATGACCGAAGACGAGACCCGCCAACCGGCGCTCGACAGATGCACCGACCGTTTCAGGCAGCGGGAAAGGAAGGCTCGCTATGCCGCGCGTTAAGGGCAGCACGCGATGACAGGCCGCTCACGGCCTCAGACGTCAACGCGTGCTCGGACTGCCGACCATGTCTTCGCTCCTCGTGAGTCACTCGCTGCGCGAACACTAGCTTCCGCTCGGCAGGGCACGAAAGGCAATTATGGGTCGGGCAGACGGCGGGAGGAGTGCGGATGTTCCTCAAGGTGCGGCAGCTCATCGCCGTCGAGGGCTACTTGGTGGTCGACTCGGCGGGCGGTGCGCTCACTGCTGGCATACCAGATCCGACATCACGGCGAGTGGCAGGGACGGGTTGGCTGCCGCTGCTTCCGCTACCTGCCGGTCCGTGTCGGTGAGCAGCTCTGCGATGACCGGTGGCGGGAGTGCCGGGTGGCCCGCGGCTATGGGTCTCGCCCGCTTGTCCGCCAGGCAGGCGAGCAGCGCCGAGGCCGTCGCCCCGCGATGTCGGGCAACCTCACGGAACACTTTCCGCACCGCTGGTTCGTGCCGGAGCAGGTCCTCCAGCAGCGCAGGGGGCGTGTCCGGGTTGGTCGCCACCTTGACCAGGACACGGACACCGTGTCGATCGACCATGGTGCGCAACTGCGCCTCGGTGAGGCCCGGGTGCGGAGCGAGGGCGTTGACCACCTTCGCGTCGGGGTCGTCGGCCAGCCGGTCGCGTATCTCGGGCGGCAAATCGCGTCGTTGGGCCACGAGCATTCGGGTGGCCGGGTCCGGTGACGTGGCCAGCTCTTCGACCTCGGTGGGAGAGGAGGTGGCAATACGGGGCAGAAGGGTGGTGCCGATCCTGGTGGTTCGAGCCAGGTGGGTGAGCACATCGAGCGGTACGCGGGGATGGTGTGCGAGCCTGCGGCGTACGTCGGGGTCACGGTCGCCGGCCAGCGCGCGGATGAGGGCATCGTCGATCGCGGGATTTTCGGCAAGGTCGGCGCGGACACCGGGAGTGGAGTCCGAGGCGAGCCGTGCGCAGGCATGCCGGGGCAGGTCCTGGCGGGCGGCGAGCGCCCAGCGCAACTGCATCGACGGATGGTCCACGAAGCCGACGACGACATCGACGGGGGTGGCAGGGTTACGGAGTGCAGCCTCCCGCATGGCGTGGACGGTGGACTCGTGGGAGCCGCCGCAGGAGGCGCCCGGCAGCAGATCGCAGTCGGGCCGTGGACACTGCGGATCGTGAACGAAAGGGGTCTTCTCGCGGTCACAGACCAGACAGCGTCGCGCCGCAGGCAGCCCCTCGCCGGTCACCAACGCTGCCAGTGCGGCCGGGGGTGTCGCCTCGTTGTTCGCCACCGCGCGGCGGACCTCGGCGTGCGGATGTGCCGCGAGCCTTGCGGCCATGTCTGGGGTGGTCCACAACGCAAGCTCGGCGACGACACGTACGTCCGGGTCCGCCGCGAGCGTGTCCACCACGTCGCACGGGAGGCCGCGGCAGGCTGCCAGCTTCTCCCGACGCTCACGGGCCGGATCCGCCGCGAGGACACGCGCCCACTCCGGGCGGCCGACACCTTGGTCGAGCAGGGCGAGGGCGGCATCCGGCCAGACGGAGGGATCGACGTCGGCAGCGGTCAGCCGACCCCCGTACGCGAGTTGCACCGCGCTCTCGTCGACGCGCTCGGCCAACGCGACCGCCTGCGCACGGCTGAGGTCCGCGCGACAGGCGAGGCCCGTGGCGATGTCGTCGTCCGCGATGGATATCAGCCGGTCGACCAGCTCGGACGACAGGGCGGGATTGTCGGCGAGCCCGCACAGGATGTGATGCACGGAGACATCCTGCCTGGAGCGTGAATGACGCGTTCAGGATTATGTGATGCCAACGAGTTGCCAGCGGGGGAGCCCGGACATGTGCTGAGCGCGGCACCTGGCGAAACCGGTCAACTGAAGCGCTCAGTGAGGTTTCTCAGTGAAAGTCATCGCCATGAGTTGTTGAGGACGAGGGTGGCTTTGGCGATGGCTCCGATGCGGCATGGGCTGCTGATGATGTGGTGGAGTGCCCGGGAGCCGCGGAGCCGCCCTTTCGTAGTCGGGCTGTCCGGGTAAGCTGCACCGATGGACTCGTCCGCGTGCAACCACGTCCTCTACGCCGACGACCGCGGTCTGTATGCGGAGCTGCATCTCACTCTGGAGTGCAGCCGACCCGGCATCGCGACGAGCCACGACGTCAACGAGGACCACTGCGCGGCGGCGCTCGAGAGCTGGCTGCACGCGAACCCCGAGCGAATCCTTCTCAAGCTGCTCGTGACAACAAGCCGGGTTCACCATGGTTCGTTTGGCCCGGTCGTCGACGTACTCGCCAGCCGTCAGCCGGAGATTCACCACCTAGGACTGGGCGCCCGCACCTTTCCGGACTTCGGTCGCGGTGACTACATCCCGGACGATCTGTCGCGCGACGGCTCCTCGTGGAGGCTTTCGGTGCCGCTGGAGAGGGTGCTTGCAGCAGTGCCGACTCTTCATGAGCTGGTCGTTCAGTGCAACGACATCGACATGGCGCACGACATCCTCGGCACGAAGCCTCCGTCTCCGTTCCCGCAGATGGCACGTCTGCGTCGGCTGGTGCTGCGTGATCAGGCACTCAACCCCGCCGTGGTATCCGCGCTGGGTACAAGCTCCTTTCCACAGCTTGAGTCGCTCGAACTCTGGCTCGGCCACTTCGCATACAGCTGGGGCGGCTCGGCGCGGGACCTGGTCCCGCTGCTGAACAACGCCGGATTCGTGAAACTTCGTCAGCTGGCCGTGGTGAGCGACTTGAAAGACACACTGGTGGACGTGCTCGCCGAGAGTGCGCTCATCGCACGATTGGAGTCTCTGAGACTGCCGTTTGGCGTGCTCGGCGCATCCGGGGCGCTGCGTCTCCATGACCGCTGGTCCGCCTTCAGCAACTTGCGCCGACTCGATGTCACGGGGAACGGCATTACCGCTGCTGCGGCTCGCTCGCTCCGTGAGATGGCACCCGACGTCGTGGAGTTGGGGGACCAACGGATCCGGGCCGATGACGAGTGGCGCTTCGCGCCGCCGCTGGTCGACCTCTTCGATGCCTGGGCCTCAGCGAGATGATCTTCATGAAACGGGTCGATGTACGTCTTCGTTTCTGTCCATGTTCATGATCGCAGCGGGGGCCGTCTCACCTTCGGTCGGCGACCGAGCCGGGATCTGCGGAGACGTGAGGCTGGGCGGGTGTTCCGTGGCTGCTCCATGCGATGTCGTCGACCGTCAGAAATGGCTCGTCGGCCACGGTCGCCGGGGTCACTCCGGTGAACGCCATGACGTCCCGATGCAGGTGGGACTGGTCGGCGTAGCCGCCGTCGGCCGCGACTCGGGCTGCGCCTTCACCCGCGACCAGGCGGTGGGCGCAATCGTCGAAGCGGACCAGCTTCGCCGCGCGCTTTGGCGGCAGGCCGATCTGCGAGTTGAACCGGGACCACAGGCGCTTCCGGCTCCATCCGACCTCGGCCGCCAACTGGTCGACCCGGACGAGGCCACGACTGACGACGATCCGGTCCCAGGCCCGGGCCACCTCCCGGTCCACGGACGCCCCCGCCTCACGTCGGCGGGCGAGCCACGCGTCCGTCAACGCGAAGCGATCCTCCCACGAGGAGATATTTCTCAGTCGCTCACAGATCCGTGACACCTCTCGGCCCCACAGATCGTCGACGGCCACGGCGCCGTTCAGGTCGGCCGGGGAGGTGCCCAAAACCGCGCGAGCGACAGCCGGGGAGATGCGTACCTGCACGCACTCGACGTTTTCCCCCCACGCGCGAACCACGCCTCCGGACCCGAACCCGGGCCCGGCGACGAGACTTCCCCGCTGCTGCCGCCCAGCGCCATCGTCCACGACGGGCGGGGTGGCCCCGAACTCCAGGATCAGCATCACGGCCGGATGCGGGACCACCCGCAGGCCGCCCGTGGTCAAGCCGGGGACGCGGAACCCAGCCATGCTGACACCGGCCACCCGGCTGGGCCACTCCGGACGGGCCACGTCCCACGTAGCCGGATCGTCACGTTCATCCGCAGCGGACCGCATCGTCACATGTTACGCGGCCCGGGGAGGGAACATTTGTCCAAGACGTAGGCACGCACCGGCGGCGACGGTGGGCTCATGACCATTCCTGACGGGCAACCGCATGTGAACGACAACGCCGAGGCCACTGAGGAGTCGATCATGCCCCTGGACGGCGGCGACATCTACCTGTGCCAGGACGGCCCCCACGACGCCCCCGCACTTCTGCTCATCCACGGGTCTGCCTCCTCGACCCGCTCGTGGGACCTGATGGTTCCTGCGCTGACCGTGTCTCATCGCGTCATCCGGATCGACCTGCTCGGGCACGGCCGGTCAGCCAAACCAGTCGGCCCCGACTACGAGATCCCCGCGCAGGGACGCCGGGTCGGCGTGGCGCTGGACCGGCTCGGTGTCAGGAACGCCATAGTCATCGGTCATTCCAGCGGTGGCTATGTCGCCACCGCCCTCGCCGAGCAGCGAGCCGACCTGGTGACCGCACTCGCGCTCATCAACACCGGACCCCACCTGGGCGCCTTCATCGCACCGGAGCCCGCCGCCATCGCCCCCTCGCAGTGGCCGCCGACCGACGAGCAAATCCGCCAGGTTGCGAGCACCGGTTTCAGCGCGGGCTTCCAGATCCCACAAGAGCTCGTGGACGACTTGCGCGGCATGACCTACCACGCGTTCGCCGCGTCAACGCGGGCGGCCCGCGCCTACCTGGAGCAGCAGACGCTCCCGGATCGGCTGACGGCCCTCGGCAAGCCACTGCAGGTGATCTTCGGCGACCAAGACCGCAGATGGCGATCCTCGTCCGCCGCCGACTACCACGCCGTTCCGGGCGCGAGAGTCGAGTTGCTGCCCGGCGCCGGACACTCGCCCATTCTGGAGGATGCGCCTCGAACCGCCGCACTTCTCCTGGCCTTCACCGCGATCCACGCCGCGCGGGCCGACTAGCCATCCGCCGGGGCCGCCCCGATCCGGACACCGGGGCCCTTGAGAGCTGTGGTCCACTGACAGGTGTTGACGGCTAATGGGGGTGCTCGGGGCTGCGGGATGTTCGGGCCGCAGTACGGCGAGCCTCCCTTGGGTACGCAGCGCCACCCGCCGGCTCTGCTGCCGCATCGCGCAGCAGCGCGTACGGGCGCGCGCGTACGGTGACCGGAAACGCTTATCGGGGTGGTGCTGACCGGTCTCAGCGTTACTGGTGATGTGGGTCAGGCCGACGAATTCGGCACTGCCGGACGGACCACGGTTTCGGGGCCGGCTGGTCGCTGCGGGTCAGCCACGTACTGCAGCCAGGCACTCGTCGTACAGGTCCATGATGTCGCCCTTGCCGTCGTTGTCGACCCACGTCATCGATGCGGCATCCAGACAGGCGAACGCCGTCGTGATCACTGCGCGGGCCCTCACACCCGCGCTGCCGGCAGTAGCGCCCATACGCGCCTCGATGAGCGGCAGCAGGTCCTCCTGGAACCGCAGCCGCTTTTCGAGCCAACCAGCGTGCAGCGAGGCGGTGTTGTGCAGGAGACGGAACCGCTCCAGGGCCTGCTCGCGGCTGTCGTGCAGGGCCAGTACGGCAGCAACCCCTGCGCGTAGGGCCTCCCAGACGCCGACTTCGGCCGGCAGTTCGCTGATCGTGACGCTGAGCTGCTCCACTCCCGCGGCTACCGCGTCATGGTCACCGGCGTCAGCAACCTCGCCAACGCCGGACTTCCCGAAGACGTCACAGTCGTCCGGGTCGACGCACGATCCCTGCCGGACATCGACCATGCGATGGAGCAGGCACGCCGGCGATTCGGCTCCCTCGGCCTGCTCTTCCTCAACGCGGGCATCTCCCGCCCCGGCCCGATCGAGTCAACCGACGAAGCCGCCTTCGATGCCCTGTTCGACATCAACGTCAAGGGCACCTTCTTCACTCTGCAAAAGGCGCTCCCGCTCCTCAACGAGGGCGCCTCAGTCGTGTTCACCGTGGGCGCCGGTGAAGGGGTCGGAGCCGCCATGACAGCCGCCAAAGGCGCACTGTTGCCCCTCATGCGGTCCCTCGCGCTCGAACTCGCCCCCGCCGCATCCGCGTCAACGCCGTCAGCCCAGGAATGATCAACACCCCTGCCTACAGCAAGATGGGTGTCTCCCAGGAAATGATCGACTCCTGGGCTCGGGACGTCCCGCTTGGCCGCGTCGGCGCTCCCGCCGACATCGCTGAAGCCGTGGCCTTCCTCGCTTCGGACGCCGCCGGCTACATCACCGGCGACAACCTCACCGTCTCCGGAGGCATCGGTGTTCACGCCCGCCCCTGACGCTGTGCCCTTTGTGAGCCGCTGACCCCAGATGATGCCCCTCTCGCTGCGGATACGTGCGCGCTCGCGACGCTGGGCGGCGAGGACGTCGGGGTGGCGGGCGTGGGCTACGGCACCGCCCAGCCCTGCGCCGGCAGTCAATCAGCCAACGTGCGACAGCGCGCCAAGGTGGGTGACCGGGGCATCGGCGCTGAACTGGATGACATCCTCGCCGTTCGGGCCTTGAAACGCTGTTGCTGCACACTCACCTCCAGGCGTGCGTCGCACTGAGCACGGTTGCCGGTTGCCGGTTACCGGGTGTACGGCGAGGAGGCGGTGGAGCGGCTGGCATTTCATCGGCGCGGCCAAGCACTTGGGACTGCCGCTGGACGAGGTCGGCGAGTTGATCGGGGTACGGGAGGGCGGCGCATGCGCCGAGGTGAAGGCGAGCCTTCGGCCGAAGATCGCCGCCCGCCTGGCCGAGGCCGAACGCCGGACAGCGGAAGTGCGGGCCTTCGCCTCCTCGCTGCACGCTGCACTGGAGCGTCTGGACGCGCTGCCGGACCGCTCCGGCCGCTGCGACCCGCAGCGCGGCTTCCTCACCGCCCCTGTGCCTGTCGCGCGGCCGACGGACATGGTGCTCGCGCCCAGCCGACAGGCGGGAGAAGAGGCCGAACAGCGTAAGAGCGCCGCGGTGGCCTGCTCGCTCAGTGGTGAGGATATGGCCGAGCGCGCAAGCGCCTGGCACGCAGCCCTTGATGGCGCCGAGCGAGTAGGGATCCCGGATGGGCTGCGGCTGACCCTGCCCGCCGAGCGGGCCGCTGGCATCACGGAGCTGGCCGTCGCCGAACAGCGGTGCTGCCCGTTCTTCGGCTTCCGGCTTCACCTCGACGGCCCGCACCTGCACCTGGACGTCCGGGTCCCTGCCGACGGGGCCGGCCACGGCGCACTGATCTGCCTCGCCGGCATGGCGGTCATTCCGCAGTCAGCCGGCGGCCGCCATCGCGGCGGGCGGCCGGGGTGATCGGCGCACGCCCACCCGCGCCCCCCGCTCGACACCCGTCACGTTTCGGTAACCTGGCTGAAACTCTTGACGTTTCTCATGGCTCGTTCTTACTCTCACTGCACCGCGTAATCGGCAGTTCCAGCAGTTCAGGTGCTGCGGCGCTTTCCGCGGTTTTTGGGCAGGCACAGACACAGACCACCTGTCGGTGGCTTCGTCGTGCCTTTTTCTGTGCTCCCCGTGCCGCCGGTAGGTTTTCCTCGAAGGCGGATTCATGGCACAACGTCCGAGCGTCAGAAGCGTCGCCGACGTCGTTGCGCTCATCGATGGGCTGGGAAAGATCACCGGCCGGGCGCAGATCATCTGGTTCCTCGTGTTCGGCGGGCTGTTCCTCGACGCCTACTCGAACGCGGCGCTGAGCGCCGGTCTGGGGCCCATGACGACCCAGATGGAGCTCACCAGCACCCAAGTCTCGATCCTCACGGCCACTGCTCCGGCGCTGGCCATCATCTTCAACCCCCTCGGTGGCTGGCTCGCCACCCGTATCGGCCGCGTTCCCCCGCTGCTCATCGCCAAGGTGTTCGCGATCGCGGGTGGCCTGCTCGCCGCGTTCGCCGGTGGCTTCACCGTCGTGTGGCTCGGCCGCGTGCTGGTGGGTGTCGCGTACGGCATCGACTTCGCGGTCGCCATGGCGCTGCTCGCCGAGTACACCCCCGCGAAGCTGGGCGGCCGGCTCAACCTGTGGCAAGCCGTCTGGTACGTCGCCACCACCAGCAACCTCGCCCTGGCACTCCTCTTCTTCAACCTGGACGTCGGCGCCGACATCTGGCGCTGGTCGGTCGGCTCGGCCGCGGTCGTCGCCGTCGCGCTGCTGCTGAGTCAGGCGCTGATGCTCAAGGAGAGCCCCACCTGGCTGGCCAGCAAGGGCCGGCTGGACGAGTCCGTCGCCAATCTGGACCGGATCTACGGGATCAAGGCCGTCGTCGGTACGTCCGACGCTATGCCCCGCACTGCGGTTGAGGCACCGGTCATCGGTTTCCGCCAGGCCGGGCTTCTGTTCAAGGGCGAGTACCTGCCGCGTACGATCCTCTCCTCGGTGATCTCGCTCGGGCAGTCGATGCAGTACTTTGCGGTCGGCTGGTACCTCCCGCTGATCAGCCTGACGATCTTCGGCGAGAGTTTCGAGAAGGCCACCATCGGCTCGATGGTGTTCAACGCTTTCGGTATCGCGGGCGGGCTGCTGTCCGCATACTTCGGCCGCCGCCTCGGGCTGCGGCTCAGCTCCGCTGCCGGTTTTGCCGGGGTGTTCGTGGCCCTGGTGGCGATGGGGCTAACCTTCGATAAGGTGCCCACGGCCGTGGCCTTCCTGCTGCCGGTGCTGTTCATCCTCTGCCACTCGGCGGGCCCCGGCGCCAACGGCAAATCCATCGCCGCGCTCTCCTACACCAGTGACGTCCGCGCCCTGGGCACCGGTGTCACCGGGATGGTCGGCAGCTTCGGCAGTGTCGTCGGCCTGTATGTGTTTCCGCAGATCAAGGACTCGCTCGGACTCGCCGACACCTTCCTGATGCTGTCCGTCGTGCCGCTGCTCGGCCTGATCACCTGCCTGATGATCAAGTGGGACCCGACGAAGGCCGCCTCGCCCGACGAGGTCGCCGGACAGGACCGCGACGCCACTTCGGCGCTCTCCGTGACTGCGCGCTGACCGACTGCCGGACCTGGCGCACCGCGCGATGGTCCCCGCCCTTCCGTGTGCGTCCCTTCCGTATCCGTCCGCTCCGCATCCGTTCCCTCCGCATCCGTCCCGCCCCCCGCATCCGTCCCCTCCGTATCCCTCCGCACGGCTCGCTCGCGATGCTCGAATGAAAGGGCTGCCATGACCCAGACGTTCCCCGGCGCCTCCCCACGGCGCGGTGTGCTGTCCATCGACGAGGGCACCACGGGCACCCGGGCCGGAGTCGTGCTCGACTCGGGCGCCACCCACGAGGTGTTCTACCGGCCGATCAAGGTCAGCCATCCGAATGACCTCTCGGCCGAGCAGGACCCGATGGAGATCTGGACCGCCACCCTCGAGGTGGCGCGCCGGGCCGTCGGCGAAGCGCGTGAGGACGGCATCGAGATCACCTCGGTGGCGCTGTCCACACAGCGGGCCACGGCGATGCTGTGGGACCGGGTCACCGGGCGGCCGCTACTGTCCGCGGTGGTGTGGCAGGACCGCCGGTATGCGCATGAGCTCGCCGCCTACGAGGCGGAGTGGGACGCCGTCCTGCTGGCCCGGCAGGGCCGGCCGGTCGGCGCCCGCGCCCCGTTCCTCTGGGCCGCCCGGCAGATCGCCGCACACCCGGAGGTGGCCGAGGCGCACCGGGCGGGACGGCTGCTCTTCGGCACCGTCGACACCTGGCTGATCTGGCGCCTCACCGGTGGCGTCGTACACGCCACCACCCCGACCAACGCCGCGTCCACCGGTGGCTACCTGCTGGAGCGGCACGCCTGGGACGAGGAGTGGATCGGCCACCTCGGCTTCCCCCTCGGCCTGCTGCCGGAGCTCCGCTCCGACGACACCGGTTTCGGTACGACCGACCCGGCCGCCCTCGGTATCGCCGTCCCGCTGGCCGCCTCCATGGGCGACCAGCACGCCGCACTCGTCGCGCTCGGCGGTCTCGCCGCCGGGCAGGGCATGTGCATGTACGGGACCGGCGCGTTCGTCGACGCGGCAACCGGCACCACGCCCGCCCTGCCCCGGCCGGACATCTCCGGAGTGCTCGCCCAGCCCGGCCGGCGGCAGGGCGACATCAGCCACTACAGCCTGGAGGCATACACCTCCACCGTGGGTTCGGCGCTGCGCTGGCTCTGTGACGATCTGGGCCTGTTCGCGTCGCCGAAGGAGCTCGGTGAGGAAGCGGGCCGGGTCCCCACCCGGCCGGGCCGCACCCCGCGTTTCGTCCCGGCGCTCGCCGGGGTCCGTACGCCGGTCTGGCACCCGGAGGCCACCGCATCCCTCACCGGGCTCACTCTGGCCACCACTCGTGCCGATCTCGCCCGCGCCGTGCTCGACGGGATCGCGCACTCGGTGTGTGACCTGATCGACGGGGTCGCCGACACCATGGGCGCCCCGTTCACCCGGCTCCGGGTCGGCGGCGGCGTCTCCGGCAGCGATCCGCTGATGCAGATCCAGGCCGACCTGACCGGCCTGCCGCTGGAGCGGGTCTCCGACTCCGCCACCGCGAGCCTGCGCGGCACCGCGTATCTGGCCGGGGTCGCCCAGGGCCTGTGGCCCTCGCTCGAAGAGGTCGTCGAGGCGCAACCGCAGGGCCGGGTCTTCGAGCCGTCGATCACGTCGGCCGAGCGCACCGAACTGCGCACCGCCTGGCGCGATGTGCTGATCGCCCATCTCAACGAATCTGAATGACCCCGCGCTGCCCCCTGCGGGAGAGCACCCCCCTGAGGGAGAGCACGCCCGAACCTCACACCCCCCACTGACGGCCCCCATCCGTCGCACCGGCGACCCGCGCAGGATGCCGGGGCCGCCGAACCGAAACACCAGGAGTTGATGTTGTGATCACCATGCCTGCCCGGAAACCGCGGCGCACCGCCGCGGCGACCCGCCGGACACCGCTGCTGCTCGACCGGGCCGCCCTCAAACGCCGACTGGCCGACGACATGTACGACGTGCTCGTCATCGGAGGTGGCATCACCGGGGCGTACGCCGTGCTCGACGCCGCCTCACGCGGTCTGCGCGCAGCCCTGATCGAGAAGGACGACTTCGCCTCCGGCACCTCGTCGAAGTCGTCGAAGATGGTGCACGGCGGCCTGCGCTACATCGAGCAGGGCAACGTCAGTCTGGTCCGCCACTCGCTCCTGGAGCGCCACCGCTTCCGGAAGAACGCCCCGCACCTGGTGCACCGGCTGCCATTCCTCTTCCCGATCCTGGAGAAGGAGGGTGTTTTCGACGCCCGCCTCGCCAAGGGCTTCGAGGGCCTGCTGTGGACGTACGACCTGGTCGGCGGATGGCGGATCGGCAAGCTCCACCAGCGGCTCACCGTTCCCGAGGTGCTGGCCCAGGCTCCGACGCTGCGCGCCGAGAACCTCAAGGGCGGGCTGATGTATTTCGACGCCCGCACCGACGACGCCCGGCTCGTCCTCACCATCGTCCGCACCGCCGCCGTGCTCGGCGCGACGGTCCTCAACGGGGCCAGGGCAGAGGGCCTGCTGATGCAGCTCGGCACGGTGTCCGGTGCCCGGGTCTCGGTGGACGGCGACACCATCGACATCCGCGCGCGGGCCGTCGTCAACGCCACCGGGGTGTGGACCGACGAGCTGGACGCGAAGGCGGATGAAGGTCACAGGCCGCAGGTCCGGCCCGCCAAGGGCGTCCACATCGTGGTGCCGTGGGACAAAGTGCGGATCAACTGTACGGTCACCGTGCCGATCCCCGGCCGGGCCCGCCGGGCGACCTGCACCCGCTGGGGCAACAACGTCGTGCTGGGCACCACCGACGAGGACTACCAGGGCTCCCCGGACGACGTGCACTGCACCCGCGAGGAGATGGACTTCCTGCTGGAGGGCGCCAACACCGCCTTCGAAGGGAAGCTCACCCCGGACGATGTGGTCGGCTCCATCGGCGGTCTGCGCCCGCTGGTCGGTGGCAAGGAGGGCGCCACCCTCGATATGCGCCGCGACCACCACATCACCGTCGGCCGCACCGGCATGGTGACGGTGACCGGCGGGAAGCTCACCACCAGCCGGCACATGGGCGAACTCGTCATCGACAAGGTGATGACGGTCCTCGGCCGCAAGGGGAAGAGCCGCACCACCGACCTCCCGCTCCTCGGCGGCGCCGGTTACGACTCCGAGGCCGTCGCCGCGTCCGGTGGCATCGCCGCCCACCTGGGCGAGCGCTTCGGCACCGAGGCCCGCTTCATCGGCGACTTCATTCAGGACGACCCGTCGCTGGCCGAGCCGATCGTCGCCGGACTCCCGTACACGAAGGCGGAGGTCGTGTACGCGGCCCGTGCCGAGCTGGCCCGGTCGGTCGACGATGTCCTCTCCCGCCGCACGCGCGCCCGGCTGTTCGCCCGGGACGCCTCCGTCGACGCCGCCGAGGCCGTCGGCGCGATCCTCGGCCAGGAACTGAACCTCACGGAGGCGGAGGTCGAGCGTTCGGTCGCCGAGTACCTCGCAGCCGTCCGTCACGAAAAGTCCGTACTCCTCGAAGGGGCACCAGCATGATCAGCCGTCAGACCATCACCCACCCGTTCAACCGGGGCAACTACACCGTCGGCGCCCCCAGCTTCGCCACGTGGGCGCGGAACACCCCGATCGGTGACGGCGAGGCCGCGCTCCAGGTGAACCCGGTCGAGGTCCCCGAGCCCGTGGTCGAGGCGCTGCGCGAGGCCGCGCACGCGGTGCACACCTCCCGCGACGAGGTCGTCACCCGGACCCGTGACTGGTGGGCCGGTTCGATGATCGGCGAGACCGAGGGCCGTCCCGCCACCCCGAACGCCGTGATCGTCGAGGCCGCCGACGCGGACCAGGTCGCGGCCGTGCTGCGGATCTGCCACGAGGCCGGCATCCCGGTCACCCCGTCCGCGGGCCGCTCCAATGTCACCGGTGCCGCGCTCCCCGTCTTCGGCGGCGTCGTCCTGGACATGTGCGGGCTGAACCAGATCATCGGCTTCGACGCCGAGTCGAACATCGTGGACGTCCAGGCCGGCATGTTCGGCGACCTCTTCGAGAAGCAGCTCCAGGAGGAGTACGGCGTCACCACCGGCCACTGGCCGTCCGCGTTCGCCGTCTCCACCGTCGGCGGCTGGATCGCCTGCCGCGGCGCCGGTCAGCTCTCCACGCGTTACGGCAAGATCGAGGACATGGTCGTCGGCGTCGACGTCGTACACGCGGACGGCACCCGGGCCACGTACGGCGACTACGCCCGCGCCGCGGTCGGCCCGGACCTGCGCCAGCTGTTCGTCGGCTCCGAGGGCACCCTCGGTGTCATCGTCTCGGCCCGGCTGCGGGTCCACCCGCTGCCGGAGTACGCGAGCGCCGCCGCGTACGGCTTCAAGACCTTCGCGGAGGGCCTGGACGCCTGCCGCAGGATCATGCAGCGCGGCGCCACCCCGGCCGTCCTGCGCCTGTACGACACTCTGGAGTCGGGCAACCACTTCGGCCACCCGGAGACCAACCTCCTGCTCATCGCCGACGAGGGCGACCCGGCCATCGTCGACGCGTCGATCGGGGTGGCGAAGGAGATCTGCGAGGAGTACGGGCCCGAGCTGGACAGCCAGGCCGTCTTCGAGCGCTGGCTGGACGAGCGAATGCTGGTCGGCAAGTCCGCCGAAGGCTTCAAGCCGGGTCCGGGCTTCGTCGCCGACACCCTGGAGATGGCCGCGTCCTGGACCGACCTCCCGGTGGTCTACGACGAGGTGGTCGCCGCGATCCAGGCGGTGGACGGCACCCTGGCCGCCTCGGCCCACCAGTCCCACGCGTACACCGACGGCGCCTGCGTCTACTTCTCCCTGCGCGGAAACGTGGCGCCCAAGGCGCGCCGCGACTGGTACCGGGCGGTGTGGGACGCGGCCAACGCCGTACTCATCAAGCACGCCGCGGCGCTCAGCCACCACCATGGCTGCGGTCTGCTGCGCGGCCCCTACCTGGAGGAATCCCTCGGGGCGGGCTTCGCGACGCTCGTCGCGGTGAAGAAGGCCCTGGACCCGGCCGGCCTCCTCAACCCTGGCAAGCTGGGCCTTCCCAGCCGCTTCGGTACGTCCCCGCTGAGCTGACCTCAGCAGCCACCGACCCTCGACCCCAGGTAGGCCCTCGCCATGACCCCTTCCCCGTCCCGGTCCGGTGCCCCACTCGATGCCCGGCTGGTCTCCGCACTGGCCGAGGTCCCGGTCATCGCGTCGGTCGTCACCCCCCAGCCGCTGCGGCAGTTCCTGACCGCACCGGCCAAGGTGTGCATCGTCGCGTCGCTCACGGTGGGGCAGCTGCCCCAGGCCGTGCCGGCGCTGGTCCGGGCGGGGAAGACCGTGTTCGTGAACGTGGACAGCAGCCCCGGTCTGGCCCAGGACCGCGGCGCGCTGGAGTTCATCAAGAACATGGGCGCACACGGTGTGGTCAGCACCCGGCTCTCGCTGATCGAGAAGGGCCGGCCGCTCGGTCTGCTGACGATGATGAAGGTGTTCGTCACCGACCGGTCCAATCTGCGCCGCTCCACGGACGCGGTCTCGCGCGGGGCGCCGGACCTGGTCGAGATCATGCCCGCCCCGATCGTCGCCCGGATGAGCGAGCAGGCACAGCGCGCGATGTCCCCGTCGGTCGCCGCGGGCTTCGTGGAGACCCCCTCGGACGTGGCGCTCGCGCTGGCCCTCGGATCCGTTGCCGCCGCCACGTCCGACCCCCGCCTCTGGCACCTGCGCCGGGACCAGCTGCCGCCGGTTCCGCCCGCAGCACGGAAGCGACCTGCCGCACCCTCCCAGGAGTAAGCCCCCATGTCATACGTCGTCGTCGCCCGCTACCGCACCAAGGAGGGCAAGGAGAACACCGTCCTCCCCCTGCTCGACACCATGGCCGCGGCGTCCCGCCAGGAGCCGGGCAACCTTGCCTACCGCGTCCACCAGGGCACCGAGGACCCGCGGACGATCGTGCTGTACGAGGAGTACGTCTCCGAAGCCGACTTCACCGCACACTGCGCCACCCCGCACTTCCAGGAGATCGTGCTCGGCAAGGTCGTCCCGCTGCTGGAGAGCCGTGACGTGCTGCGCTGTGCCCCGCGTCCGGAGGTGCGGGCATGAAGACCCGTGCGGTGGTGCTGCGCGGCATATCGACCGCCCGCCCCTACTCCGAGACCCGCCCGCTCGAGGTGGAGGAGCTGGAGCTGGGCGCCCCACGCGAGGGCGAGGTGCTGGTCCGGATCGCGGCCGCCTCGCTCTGCCACTCGGACCTGTCGGTGGTCAACGGCGACCGGGTCCGCCCGCTGCCGATGGCGCTGGGGCACGAGGCGGTGGGCGTCGTGCAGGAGACCGGAGCGGGCGTCGCCCGGGTCCGTCCCGGTGACCACGTGGTCCTGGTCTACGTGCCCAGCTGCGGCTTCTGCGCCGACTGCGCGGCCGGTCGGCCCGCCCTGTGCGCACAGGCCGCCGCGGCGAACGGGTCGGGAGCGCTGCTGCACGGCCCGTCCCTGCTGACCGACGCCTCCGGCAACCCGGTCCACCATCAGCTGGGTGTCTCGGCGTTCTCCGAACACGCGGTGCTGGCCCAGGAGTCGGTGGTACCGATACCGCAGGACATCCCGTTCACGGTGGCGTCGATGTTCGGCTGCGCGGTCCTGACCGGCGCCGGAGCCGTCATCAACACGGCGTCCCTGCGTCCCGGTCAGTCGACGGTGGTCTACGGCCTGGGCGGCGTGGGCCTGGCCGCGGTGCTGGGTGCCCGCGCGGCGGGCGCGTACCCGGTCATCGCGGTCGACCCGGTACCGGAGAAGCGCGAGTTGGCCCTCCAACTGGGCGCGACCCACACGTACGCCCCTGGCGAGGCGGTCGAGGCGATTCATGACCTCACGTCCGGTGGTGCCGAGCTGGCGGTCGAGGCGGTGGGCAGCCCGAAGGTGATGGCCGAATGCCTGACGGCCCTGTCCCGGGGCGGCACGGCCGTCTCGGTGGGCCTGCCCGCCCCCGACCGGGTGCTGGAGGTCCCGGCGCTGACGTTCGCGGGCGAGGGCAAGTCCCTGCTGGGCTCGTACATGGGCGACGCGGTACCGCGCCGCGACATCCCCCGGTTCCTGGACCTGTGGCGGGCGGGCCGGCTGCCGGTGGAGCGGATGCACACCGGCACTCTGCCGCTGACCGGCATCAACACGGCGATGGAGGAGCTGGCCTCGGGCCGGGCGATCCGTCAGGTCATCGACACATCGGGAATGCTGGACGTCTGACCCCACCCGCGCCAACAGGGCGCCCGACGCCGGCGGCAAGTCCAGGGTCGCCCCCGCCAGTCCTTGCTGAGCCGCGAACGGAGCCGGGCCCTGTCGCCCGCGCCTGTCAGGGACGCGGGCCGACAGGGCCCCGTGGCACACATCCGGTCGTGGTTGTGAGCGAGCCGGCTCACGGACCCGATCACGCTCGGGGACCGGTCAGCGCGTGGCGAGGAGCTCCAGCGTGTCGATCACGCGGTTGGAGAAGCCCCACTCGTTGTCGTACCAGGCGACCACCTTGACGTGGCGGCCGTCGACGCGGGTCAGGGCCGAGTCGAAGATCGACGAGGCCGGGTTACCGACGATGTCGGAGGATACGAGCGGGTCGTCGGAGTACTCGAGGACGCCGGCGAGCGGGCCCTGTGCGGCGGCGCGGTACGCGGCCAGCACGTCGTCGCGGGTCACGTCGCGGGCGACGGTGGTGTTGAGTTCGACGATCGAGCCGACCGGTACCGGCACGCGGATCGAGTCGCCCGACAGCTTGCCGTCGAGGTTCGGCAGCACGAGACCGATCGCCTTGGCGGCGCCCGTCGTGGTCGGCACGATGTTGACGGCGGCGGCACGGGCGCGGCGGGCGTCGCGGTGCGGACCGTCCTGCAGGTTCTGCTCCTGCGTGTAGGCGTGCACCGTGGTCATGAAGCCATGCTCGATGCCGGCGAGTTCGTCGAGCACGGCGGCCAGCGGCGCGAGCGCGTTGGTCGTGCAGGAGGCGTTCGAGACGATCGTGTGCACGTCCGGGTCGTACGCGTCGGTGTTGACCCCGTACGCGAGCGTGACGTCGGCGCCGTCCGACGGCGCGCTGACCAGCACCTTCTTCGCTCCCGCGTCGAGGTGGGCGCGGGCTGCCTTGGCGGAGGTGAAGCGGCCTGTCGCCTCCAGCACGATGTCGACGCCGAGCTCGCCCCACGGCAGCCGCGCCGGCTCCCGCTCGGCGAGCACCGTGATGCGTCGGCCGTCGACGACAAGGGCGTCCCCGTCGGCGGTCACCGGACGGCCGAGCCGTCCGGCTGTGGTGTCGTACGCGAGGAGCCGGGCGAGGGTGACGGGCTCGGTGAGGTCGTTGACGGCGACGATCTCGAAGTCGCTGCCGCGTTCCAGCAGGGCGCGCAGCACATTGCGTCCGATGCGGCCGAATCCGTTGATGGCGATGCGAGTCATGTGTCGTGGTGTCCCTTCGGTTCGTCACCAGCTTCGCGTGCGGGATCCGGCCATGGCCGTGGCGTGAGCGCCATGGTTCGCAAGGATCACGCCAGACGCCCGGGCGGCGGGCTACTCGCCCCGGGTGAAGGTACGCCGGTACTCGCTGGGCGTGGTGCCGAGGATGCGCTGGAAGTGCATCCGCAGATTCGTGCCAGTGCCGAGACCGACGTCGTTCGCGATCTGCTCGACGCTGCGCTTCGAACGCTCGAGCAGCTCACGAGCCAGGTCGATACGGGCGCGCATGACCCACTGCATCGGCGTGTACCCGGTGTCCTCGACGAAACGCCGCGAGAACGTGCGCGGTGAGACCGCCGCGTGCTGGGCGAGGGATTCGAGGCTGAGGGGTTCGTCGAGCCGGTGCAGGGCCCATTCGCGGGTGGCGGCGAACCGTTCACCGAGCGGCTCGGGCACGCTGCGCGGCACGTACTGCGCCTGGCCGCCGCTGCGGTAGGGGGCCGCGACCAGGCGCCGGGCCGCGTGGTTCGACGCGGCCACCCCGAGATCGCTGCGCAGGATATGCAGGCACAGGTCGATGCCCGAGGCGGCGCCGGCCGACGTCAGCACGCTGCCCTCGTCGACGAACAGGACGTTCTCGTCGACCCGGACGAGCGGATGCTTCTGGGTAAGCGCCCGCGTGTAGTGCCAGTGCGTCGTGGCGCGCTTGCCGTCGAGCAGCCCTGTGGCGGCGAGCGCGAAGGCGCCCGTCGAGATGGCGGCAAGCCGTGCACCCCGGCCGTGTGCGGCGATCAGCGCATCGACGACGGCCCGTGGCGGGTCGTCGCGGTCCGGGAACCGATAGCCGGGGACGAAGACCATGTCGGCCCATCCAAGCGCGTCGAGGCCGTGGGTGACGTGGTAGGCCAGGCCGTCGCCGCCGGTCACGAGCCCGGGCGCCGCGCCGCACACCCGCACCTCGTACGGCATGCTGGCGCGGGTCGTGAACACCTGCGCGGGAATGCCGACATCGAGCGGCTTCGCACCCTCGAGCACGAGGACGGCGACTCGACGCAGGCGGGAGGAAGACATGGGAAGCAGGGTACGAGCTGGCCGGTCCACTCGTCCGCACTGACAGTGGTGTTCCGGGTGTGGTGCTGTGGGGCTGTCAGTCGCCGAAGCGACGGCGCGCGTCCTCAATGTGACCGAGGTATTGGTGGGTCCAGCCGCATATGGCGTCGACCGTTGCCCGTAGCGCACGGCCCGGCTGGGTGAGCGTGTACTCGACCCGTGGCGGCACGGTGGGGTGCACCGTCCGCTCGACCAAGCCGTTGCGCTCCAGCATGCGCAGGTTCTGGGTGAGCATCTTGTGGCTGATGCCCTCGACCTCTTTGCGCAGCTCGCTGAAGCGCAGGGTGCGCTCACCGAGCGCCTCGATGATCAGGAGCGCCCATTTGTTGGCGACGTCCGAGAAGATCTCCCGCGCCAGGGAGTCCGCGCGCCTGAGGTCTGCGTTCTCGGGCAGGCCCTTGAGTAGCTGCTTGGTCACCATGAGGTTCCTCAGTCACCGAAAAGTGCGTTCTTCCAGGTCGGCTCTCACTCTCTTACAGTTCCTGAGTAACCACAAGTGAGAGTGAACAGAGGGGCGAGCACTGTTGGCCACCATCGATGTCTTCAACCACAATGTGCCGGCCGAGAGCGACTTCGGCTACTCGCAGGCGATCAAGTCCGGGGATCTGATCCACGTCTCCGGACAGCTCTCGCTCGACGAGGCGGGCGGGTTCCTCTACGCGGACGATTTCGACGCCCAGCTCAAGCAGACTACGTCAACCTGGACAAGGTCCTGGACCACTACGGCGTCACCCGGAACCAGGTCGTCTCGCAGACCCTGTACGTGGTGAACCTGCGCCAGAATGCCGCGGCGACGGCGGAGGGCAACCTGGCGTACTTCGGCCACCACCGTCCGGTCAGCACGGTCTTCGGCGTCACCGAACTGACCTTCCCCGGCCAGGTCATCGAGATCAGCTTCGTCATCGACACAAAGCTGCCCGCCTGAGCTCGACCCCAGTGCGCGGCCCGTCTTGGCCGGCCTCTCGCGGAATGGTCACGGTGACCGTTCCGCGAATGCTTCCACAACCCCGCTCTTTGCGCAGACGGTGTGACCAGCCTGCCCAGTCCGGCCCGGCGGCGTCTTCCCAGACCGCGTGGACGGCGTCCGGGTCCAACGGCGCGGATGCCGTTCGGCCGGACGAGTGACAGACTAAAAGTCCAGTCGGCGGCCTGCACCAGAGGAGCAGGGCGTGCCCTGGTCGTCCACTCCGTCTCGCATCCCAGCGGCGATCGATCCGTTCGCTGATCAGATGGGAGCCGTTCATGACTTCCGCAGCGCCGTACTCCCCGGACGAAACCGCTCTTCTGCTCGTCGACCCGTACAACGACTTCCTCTCCGAGGGCGGCAAGCTGTGGCCCCGGGCGAAGGAAGTGGCAGAAGGCGTCGGCCTGCTCGACCACATGCGCACCATGCTCGCCACGGCCCGCAGCCAGGGGTTTCGCGTCTTCATCGTGCCCCACCACCAGACGACGCCGAACGACTACATCACGTGGGACCACTTGTCCCCGACCCAGCAGCGCATCGTGACCCAGCAGACCTTCGCCGAGGGCAGTTGGGGGGCCGAGTGGCACCCCGACCTCCACCCTCGCGAGGACGAGTTGGTCGTGCGCCAGCACTGGGCTTCGAGCGGCTTCGCGAACACCGACCTCGACTTCATGCTCAAGCAGCACCACATCCGCAAGATCGCGCTGATCGGTATGCGGGCAAACACTTGTGTGGACACCACCGCACGCTTCGGTCAGGAGCTGGGCTACCACGTGACCCTCATCCGCGACGCCATCGCCTCCTTCAGCTGGGACGAGATGACAGCGACATTCGAGCTGAACGCGCCTCTGTACGCCCACGCCATCCTCAGGACAGACGAGTTCGTCGACATCGTGAACGGCGGGGCGGGCAAGGGCTCCCCGTAACGCCAGATCGTGTTCTGAGGGTGGTGACCCCTGTGCATGGGACGATGGAGGAGCCGGTGGAGCGCGCGGAGGGCTGGCCGGGCAGACGGTCGTGGTGGTGGGAGGCGGCGGAGGCATCGGTCTGGAGACCGCGCGACAGGTGCGTGCGGCGCACGGCGACCTGGTGCTCGTGGCGCGCAACGCCGAACGCCTGAAGCGGGCGGCGGACGAACTGGACCCGCTGAGCACCGCCGCGTTCGACGCCCAGGACACCGACCGCCTGGGGCGCTTTCTCGGGGAGCTGCCCGGGCAGGTCGACCATGTGGTGGTCACGGCGGGCAGCCCGTCGTACACCCCCCTCGCCGAACCCTTCATCGGCGGCACCGGCGGTCGGCGGCCCGCGACCGGGATGGCCGTGACGGGCGCTCTCCTCGGTGACCAACTTGAGGCGCACCGTGAGGATTTGAGGAAGACGCTGCCCATCGGCCGGGTGGTCGAACCGGCGGACGTCGCCGCCCTCGCGCTGCACATCATGGCCAACGGAGCCCCTACTGGCGCCACGTACGACATCGACGGCGGCCGGCAACTCGTCGCACACTGACCGCCCACTCAGCCCGTTCGGGCTGGAGGCGGATCGCATCCAGCACCGTGGTCCCGCGGTCCAGGAGGTGCGGCCAGGTCTCCAGCGCGGCCACGAGCGAGTACGGCCGGCCCGGGATCGTCACAGCCACGGCGAGACATCGACGGCCAGGATCAGGCGGCCGTCCGCCGCAACCGGTCCACGTCCAGGCGCCCTTGTTCAATGCGCCATACAAGGCACCGTGACCACGACGAGAGGGTGGCCTCGGCAAGCTGATCGCCGCCGCAACTCCGCTGTCGGACCTGTCGCCTATGCTCTGCGCAGCAGACGACCAGAGCGGATCATGAATGCGGGGGCAGTGGTGGACGGTTCGTCCGGGGTGGACAGCGGCTACCAGGCGCATCGGACGGCGTTCGCGGTGTTCGCCGAGCAGTTGCGGAAGGGCGACCACCGGGCGGCCCTAGCCGCCGCGCACGCAGTCCACGAGCGGGTGCTCGCCGCCGGGCATGTAGACCTGCGCGGCGTGGCGCTGAACTGCGTTGGCCTGGCCCAGTTCGAGCTTGGCGAGTTCGCCGCCGCGGTGGAGTCGCACCAGCGCGCCAAGGACCTGAGTTGGCGGTCCGACGTGCGCGGGTTCGCCGCGCTGCGGGCCAACCTCGCCAGGATCGCGGCCGGCGAATCGGTCGCTTATCCGCAGGTCTGGGAGGCTGACTCCGCCCCCGGCCAACTGGCCGCGCTCGCCCGCAGCGGGCACCCGCACCTGGCTCCGGCAGCCGGTGTCGAGCTCGGTCGGCTGCTGCGCGGTGAGCGGCACTTCCTGGCGGCGATCCGCGCCTACCAGGCCGTGGTCGACTCCGGCCACCCTTGGTTCCGGCCGCGGGCCGCCGCGCCACTGGCCAGGCTGCTGCGCGAGGCGGGCGACGACGAGGGCGCCTCCCGAGTCCTCGACCACGTCGGCCCCGAGGCCGACGTGCCCGACCTGGCCGATCTCGCGCTGGCCCCGCTGGACGAGCCGGAGGCGCCGCCCTTCTGGCTGGCTCCGGTCCGGCCTGGTCTCGACCACTACCGCGCCGGGGATCTGGCCGCCGCCCGTGCCGAGCTGCGCGCCATCGCCGCCGGCGACTGGCGTCACGCCGCGCACCAGGCCGGCATCGTGCTCGCCGGTATCGAACTGCGGCACGGCGATCGCAGCGCCGCCCGCCAACTCCTGGGCGACCTGGCCGAGACCGCCGACTTCACTCACGGCCCGCGCGCGGCCGTGGCTCTGGCCATCCTGGACGCCGCCGAGGCGGCGCCTCCGGACCTCACCACGACCGTCGGCCCGGTCGGCGCGCTCGCCCGCTACCTGACCCGTGACCTGGACGTACTGGCCGACCTGGAAGCACTGGCCCAGGGCCGGCACCCGTTGGCCGGGGTGTTCGCGGCCCTGCTCGGCGACCTGCTCGACGACGGCCGGCCCGGGTCGGGAGCGGCCCACTGGGAGGTCAGGGCTGTGCAGTCGGAGGACAGGCTGGCGGCCGGCTACACCGCCTACCTGACCGCCATCAACCTGACGATGTGGGACAACACCGAACGCGTCGTGGACGCGCTCGCCGAAGCCTGCGAATCCGCGCCCGCCGTGCTGCCCTGGGCCGCCGTCCGGCTCGGCGAGGCGGGTCTGACCAACGGCTATGGGAGTGGCGACAGCCAGTCATTCTTCACGGGCGTGCTCGAGACAGGCCACCGCGCGCTCGTGCCCCGCGCCGCGGCCGGGCTGTTCAACTCCTCGCCGGCGGACAGCTGGTCGGCGGAAGAGCGGTACGAGCTGGCCGAGGAGCTGCTGACCGGCGATCTGCCCGCCGAGGCGGTTCCACCGCTCGCCTGGCTGGCGGCCGAGAAGCTGATCACCTATGAGGACGATCTGGACGGCGGACGGGAGGCGCTGGAGCGGATTCCCGCGTCCGATCCCGAGTTCGGTGCCCCGGCGCTGGCCGTACGGCTGCTGCTGGACGAGGACGTCGACGGCATGCGGTCGGTGTTCGGGCGGCTGGCCCGGTGGGACGACCGATCGCTGGACATAGCCTCCGAGTGCTGCATGTCGGTGCTCTGGAAGCTGCCCGACGAGTCGGCCGTCACCCGGCGGGCCCTCCTTGTGCTGGCCGACTTTGGCGACCAGAGCACACCTCTGGCCTACAAGGTGTCGGAGCGGTTGATCAAAGTCTGTCAGATCCAGCACGATCTGGACGGCGAACTGGTCGCCAGGGAGGCGTCGAACCTGCGCCGCGGCGGTCCCCCGGGCGGCGGGGTGCTGGCGGCCGCCCGCCGCTTCTACCTTGCCGGTGACCTCGACCAGGCGATCGAGCTGTACCAGCGGGTCACCCAGGAGTTCCCGGAGGCGCGTAGCAGGGCGGCTGTCGACCTCGGCGTGCTGTTCCGGCACCAGGGTCGGCACGAGGAGGCCCGGGAGTTGATGGCGGCCGGCGTTCATCCGGAGCACTGCTTCAAGCTGGGCACCGATCTGGAAGGGGCGGGGCGGATCGACGAGGCCATCCTCGCCTGGGGGCTGATCGCCGACACCGACGACATCACCTGGGCGGTCCGTGCCAACTGCTACCTGGGCAAGGCGCACGCGGGCCGAGGTGAGACCGACGCGGCGATCGCGGCCTACCAGCGGGCCGGTGCGACCCAGGACTCCTTCTCCTGCGGCATGGCCTGGTACGAACTTGGCTGTCTGTACCAGGACCAGGGGAATCTCGCGTTGGCCAAGGAGGCCCAACAGCGCGGTGCCGACGTAGGGGCCAGGCTGGGAGAGGACGGCGAAACGGTCGTCGGCGTATGCCGTCTGCGGTTGGCCCAGCTGGCGACGCTGTCCGGCGACACCGAGGAAGCCCGGCGCCGCTACCTGGACATGGTCGACAACGCCGAGCGGGGTACGGCCGCGATGGGGGCGATGATGCTGGGCGGCGACGCCAAGGACCGCCGGGACGTGGCCGAGGCGCGGCGCTGGTACCAGTGGGTGATCGACTCCGGCGACTTGTTCCAGCGGGAGCTCGCTCTTGCCCACCTCGGCGAGCTGTACTACTGGGTCGGCGACCGGGACCAGTCACGTGAGTTCTACCAGCGCACCCTCGACGCCACCAGGAGCAACCCGGATCTGGTCGCCGAGGCGGCCTACCGGCTCGGGGAGATGGCCGGCCAGGACGGCGACACTGCCCAGGCCGTGCGGTACCTGGAGCGGGCGCGGGACACCGAGGACGCCACCTTCGGCCCCCAAGCCGGCCAGCTGCTGGGCCGCCTGACCGGATGATGTCACCGACTTCGGGCAGCCTGAGCATCGCGCGTCGGGTCCCGGCGGGGTCGATGGTGATGCCGTTCCGGTGTTCTGTCGCCGTATTCGAGGATGTCGTACTCGTCGTCCAGTTCGGCGAGACGTTCGGCCAGCGGCAGCTCGTGCCCGAAGCGCTGGAGAATCACTGCGCTGTCTGCTCGTCAGCTTCTCCCAGAAGCGCGCATGCTGAGTTCGCGTAGCGGATGGCTGTCTTCTCGTCGATGCTGAAGACGAGCGTAAGGTGCAGCGGGTCGGCGTAGTAGTCGTCTGACCCGTCGTTCGTCTCGGTGAACCCGGGTGTTGGGCGCCATCGGCCCGGCCGGAGGCTCGGTAGCGTCCGGGCTGGAGGATCCACCTCCTCCCGGTGCCGCCGGGTCCGCATGCCAGTACGGGTGAACCGCTCCCGACCGGCAACGCCGATCTGCCTTCCAGAACGGAGCAAGCGTGAAGGTGAGCGGGTCAACCCGGCGCCGACCGCCCCAGTCCGCTGAGGCAGGCGAAGCGCTCCCTTGTCGGTTAGCTGGGGTGGTTCGTCACCACCGTGGTGACAATGGCCACGAGGATGGTCTACGCGGGCGTGGAGGAGATGCTCCGCATCGTACCCATTCGGTGTACCGGTCCTGGGCAGTGCCGGAATCGGGCCAATCGCCCTCGACAACCAGCGGGGCGCCACCCACCCGGCCACCGGTTCGACCGAACCATTTCCCTGGACTTCCGTTCAGCCGATATACCGGGTCGTGGGGGGCGCAGGTGCCGATGCAACACCAAGGGGAACGACTGGCAGGGGCGGCAGGATTTGAACCTGCGGCGCGCGGGTTTGGAGTCCGCTGCTCTGGCCGGGCTGAGCTACGCCCCTTTGATACGGCCACTCTGGCACCTGCCAACCGTAATCTGCCACGGATTTTTACGTCGGCGAGTACTGGACGGCGACCAACTACCTTCCCCTACGAGCACAGCAGGAGGACACAAGGCAGGCCGAGTGGCCGTGCGCCGTGCGCCGCTCACCTCGGCGATGCGGAGAGCACACGCCCTGCTCGTGCGCACTGGCGTGCGGCACCGGCTCACCTCAGTTTTCGGCAGGTCTTTTGGGAGCCAGTCGGGCAGTGAGATTGAGAGCCAACTCCTGCCGAGCCGGTCAGGCTGCGCCGATGCCGGTCCGTCGGTCAGTGGGACGGGCCGGTGGCGCAGTCGGAGCCGCGGCGGCGGGGCAGTGTCAGGAGGGTTTGCGGGCCTCGATGAGGAACCGCATGGTGTGGGCGATGAACGGTCCCTCGCTTAAAAGCTTTTGCGCGTGTCGCCGTCCGGATGATGAGGTGACACGGTGACCAACCACGACGAAGCGGCGGCTGTCCGACCGTTGACGCTGGCTTGGGTGAGCCGGCACCTGGAGGCCGGCGAACGTATCGTCAGAACCGAGGCGCTGCACGGCGGCATCACTGCCGAAATGCGGAGGCTGACCATCGGCACGCGGGGCGGAGGCACTCGTGACCTGGTTCTGCGGACCTTCGTCAACGTGGAGCACGCCGAGGACTGGCTGAGCAGGGAGACCGGCGCCCTGACCCTGCTCACGGGGACCGGTGTGCCGGCTCCTGGGCTGGTCGCGGTTGATCCGACCGCCGCGCATTGCGAGTATCCGTCGCTCCTTATGACACATCTGGCAGGCCGGACGGTCCTCGACGACGAGGGATTGGAGACGCGCGTCCCTCTGCTGGCCCATCAACTCGTTGCGATCCACGCGTTGCGCCCCGCCGAGCGGCCCCGGAAGTATGTGACGTTGACGACAGCCGACACCGTCGTCGTTCCGAAGGGCGCCGACGCGGCGGCATGGGCCGCGGCGATCGACGTGATCCGCAAGCCCGCGCCGCCGTATGAAGGGCGCTTCCTGCACCGGGACTTCCAACCCGGCAACGTGCTGTTCGACGTGCCGCCCACAAGGCCGCAAGATACCCGGATCACCGGCGTCGTCGACTGGGCAGCGACTTCCTGGGGCCCGGCGGATCTCGATGTGGCGCACTGCTCCACCAATCTCGCGCTGCTGCACGGCCCGGCGTGGGGTCTGCGGTTCGCTGAGGCGTACGAGGAGGCCGGCGGGGTGCTGGCCGAGACCGCGAGCGAGCGGCTGTACTGGCGGGTGCGGTCCGGGCTGGCGTTCTCAGAAGAAGTGCAGTTGGTGTCGCAGCCATGGCGGGAGGCAGGGAGGACAGAGCTGACGACGCGAGCTGTGGAGGAGCGGCTGGATGCCTATGTCACCGCCCTGATGGACGCGCTGGGCTGAGCCAAGGCGGTCCGGGGCGCGGGCCCGACGGCGAGCGCCGGACCCAGCTGCCACGTCCGGCAGCGGAGCCGATCGCATACCACTCACACCGGGGCACCCCAGAGTACGGGCTGGCTCCCGGCCGACGGCTCCGCGACGCCTCCGAATCAAACGGCAATATCACTCGTCGTAACAGCTCCCCGTGGGGCCAGCGGGGCCACAGGCCCAGGCCGCCGATCACGACATCCTCCAGGCCTGGGCTGCCGATCATCACCCCCGCGGGACGGGTCGCCTGCGGGTCGGCGAGATAGGCGCGGGCCCCGCCGAAGTGACCGGTGTGCTCGTCGACGTGCAGGAGCACGGCAAGCCCGCCATGCAGGTCAGCGGCGTGACCGTGGAGGTCGGCCGCTCGTCGCTGCCCCTGCGCGTTGCCGCCGTGGCCCTTACCCTGGCCTCCGGCCTTACCTTGACCGTCTGCTCTGGCTTGGCCTCGCCGACGAGGCGGAGACCGTCGCGCTGACCACCGTGGTCGTACCGGTGCGTGACACTCCTGGCAGCCCACTGCCCGGAGTCAGCGGGGAGACGCGTGCCATCAGCGCGCTCATCCTCAAACAATCTGGTCGACGCCGGCCAGGGCGGGCCATAGCCTCTCGATGTGTCCGCATCCCGAAGCATCGACTCCTGGCGACAGGTGGAGTCCCGGCAGGGCTTCGCTGCCTACCTCGGCTTCTTGGCCTTCGATTGCGAGCAGGCGTGCAGCGGCCAGGAGGCAGAGCCGCCGACGGTCAGCCGTTGGACCAACCGGACCATCGATGGTCTTCTGTGGGGGTGGGCCGGCTTGCTCGGCGGCCGCCTCGACGGCACCGACCTACTTCACGAAGAAGCACCCGACCGACCCGGCTGGCAGGGACTGGCGTACCAACTGGACATCGCCCGCACGATATCGCCGGGCTTCAACCTCGTGCTCGCGGACTCCGAAATCGAACCGAACGAGGTCGACACGCCCCGCGACCTGCGGAGGTATGTGGCGACGCTCGCCACCGACTTCGCTCGGGACCAAGAGGAGTGCCAGGCAAAGATCGACCGTGGTCAATGGGCAGGCGATGGAGGTAGCTGGGCGCACAGCACCCTTTACGACTGGCTCGGCGCCTGGGCCGCTTGGGTGGGCGCCAACTCACCACGTCACGCGCAACTCGAACCCGTTACGTGGAGATCCGTAGCCCTACAGCTCTCAGTCGCGCGGATCTACGAGTAGGTAGCTGCGACCAGATCGCGTGAGACGTCGACGAAGCGGACCAGCTCACGCGGGACGGGAACAGAACGAACGGGACGGGGCATCACGCGCCGAGGTGCCGGGAGAGGCCGATCGCCTGATCGGCGGGATTCCTCGGACCGTCGGATGCTGGGGCAGATGGAGCCGTCCGGGGGCGTTGCTGTCGAGCCGGATGACCAGGGGCTCGGGCGCTCGCGTGGCGGGTTGGCTACTGAGTTGCATCTGGGCGTCGAGGAGGGCCGGAAATTCAGGTCCGTCGTATCGCCGGGCAGTGCGGGATATCTTGCAGTTCGAGGCTGTCCTCGTCCGGGTGTCCCGTCCGGGGCTGGGCAGGCCGCACGTCCGGCCGAGGCGGGTGTGCGCGGACAGGGCGTACGACTTCCCGGGAGAACCGCGCCTGCTTGTGGAGGGCGCGGCATCGGCTGCACCATCCCGGACAAGGCCGATCAGGCCCGCAACTGCAAGGAGCGCAGCTCGTTCGGCGGTCGTCCGCCGAAGTTCGACCCCGGGGACGACAAGAGGAGACGCGCGGTCGAGTGCGGTATCAATCGCGTCAAACGACACCGCGTCGTGGCCATGAGGTACGACACGCGCGCGGTCTGCTACGAGGCGGCCGTCCTCGTCGCGGCTATCAGTGAATGGCTGTGACCAGCGTCGTTGAGAGTGATCCAGTAGCGGCGCTTGACCCCGGTTTCGGTGCTGCGTACATCTTCGAGGACGCCGCCGTTGCGTTCGATGGTGCGTGCCGAGCCGATGTTGCCGTCGTCGCAGGTGAGGAGGACCCGGTCCAGACCGAGCGCCGGCGCTTTGAGCAGGACCGCTGCCAGCGCCCACGAGGCCAGTCCGCGTCTCCTGGCGGAAGGCCGAATGCTGTAGCCGATGTTTCCGCCGCCTTCCAGCAGAAAGGCGTTCAGGTAGTGCCGGAGGTCGATGGCCCCGAGGTACGTCTCGCCATCGACAATCCACCAGTGCGTTGCGTGGACGCGTCCTTCCCCGACAGGCAGCGACCGGTCCGATTGCTGTCGCAGTCGCTCGACCCATGAGGCGAACCCTTCCGGGCTGTCGAGGTCATCGTCACCGGCCAGACGCAGGCCGGCCCCGTCCTGGTGAGCGCCGGCCTGCCACTCGTCACGCGCCGTGAGCCACGAGGAATGCAGCCGACCCGTGGGAACGATCAGTTCAGCCATGCGAGGGACCATAACACCCGCACCCCCTGTGTGATCAGGCACTTTCTGCCGGGTCGGGACCCTGGCCCGTCGGATGGGGTGCGGGTGGGCCAGATCGGGGCGAGATCGCCTCATTCCGCCCGTGATTGCTCAGCAACTGCCTTGATCCGCTTCCGGTATACGTGCCGGGAGCGCCTGCTTGCGCAAGGAGGGATTCCAGTACGGGGTCCACTGGACGCCGCCAACGATTCCGTCTGGGCAAGGTCATCCCGCCCGTCCTCGAACGGGATCCGGACTGCGACCGTTGACGTGGGATGCAAGAGCAGGGCTCGGCTGATCGAGGTCTGGCGTGCCGCCGAGGCGCGCCTGCAGCCGGGAGCTGTTCGCGCCCACGGGCACGGCGGCGAAGGGCACGCACTCATACCCACTTGTGCTCATACCTCCGCCACGGCGTCATGGGAGAGTGAGGACATGATGAAGGGCAGGCCCTCCCGCTGGCTGAAGGGCACACTCGTGTCGGTGGTGGCGGCTGTCGTCCGTTACTGGCTCTAGGGGTTCTTGGACGAGTGGGCGGGGGAGACCGATCCGGACGGGACGTTCTCCGCTCTTCGCGGGGATTACGGGCGTGGTGTCGATGCCGGTGCTGCGGGAACGCGGCCATCGCCTGCTGGTGATGCTCGGCGCGATCGCATGGTTCTTCGTCGGCGGCCATGTGGTCGAGAACGACGTCGGCGCTGCTGGCACCATGGTGTTCCTCGCCCTGTTCACAGCTTTCGGGACTCTGCTGACCGGTGTCGAACCGCCAAGTAGGTGAAGAAACGGGAGGGCCCTTCGCGGCCCCGGCACCCGGCAGCCCCATCGCGATCACACGCCGGAGGCGTCGTTGTCTCGCTCAGTTGACCTGTATGTCCGCAGCGCCAGAAGGCTGGTCGCCGTCCGCTACCCGGATGCCGTAGGCGCCGTACTGGGAGGCTCCAGCGCCCGTGGGCAGGCCACCTCCGCCAGCGATCTCGACATCACCGTTCTCCTTCCCGACGACGGGGCCAGCCGCCGAGAGGTGCTCCGCCACGAGGGCCGCCTGGCAGAGGCGTTCCTGAACACCCGGGCGGACCTACGGCAAGCCTTCTTGCGAAGCCGGGTCACCCGCCGGGCAACCGCGCTGTTCCTCTATGCCGAATCCGTTCTGCTCCACGACCCCCACGGCCACGCCGAGCAACTCCGCGCCGAGGCCCGTAACCTGCTCGCCGCCGGTCCCGACCCGCTCACTCCACAGGAGTGCGACGCAGGCCGCTTCCTGCTCACGGACCTCCTGGACGACTTGACCGAGACCCGGCCCGGCAGCGATCGTCACGAGCAACTGGCGATCGCTGACCGCGTGCTTCGCGAAGCCGCCTACCTCCTGACCGCTCACCACCGCGCCTGGAACGGGGCTGGCAAATGGCTGCCTCGGCGCCTGGTTGAGGCCGACCCCATCCTCGGTCAGGAACTGCTGCGTGGGCACCTGGCGCTCGCCGAACACGCAGACCCCAAGGCGCTGGTAGCCGCCTCCTGCCGTGTCCTGGAACTGCTGGGCGGACCGCTGCGCGAGGGATACACCGACACCCTCCACACAGCGGCCGCAACCCCGGGAACCTAAGGGTGGTTCCGTATCTGCTGGTCACGGGTGAGATGATCTTGTGTTGGCTGGTGTGACCACGGTGTCGGATCCGGCCTGGACAGCCCCATTCACCGGGCTGAGCCCACGGCAGTGCGGCAAACTGGTCATTGCGATGGGGCGTCAAGGGTGCGGACCCGGTACTCAAGGGCCGGCCGTGGTGCCTGCCCCTGGAGGACCGGTTCCTGCTGGCAGCGGCCTACTGACGTACGAACTTGACGCTGCGGCAGCTCGCCCGCTGTTCGGGGTGTCGAAGTCGGCCGGCTGAGCGCATCATCGGCCACCTCGGGCCGTCGCTCGCGCTTCAGCCTCGCAAGCGGTTCCGGAAGGATGTCGTGCTGATCGCCGACGGCACTCTGGTCCCCACGCGGGATCACACGGTTGCCGAGCAGGCCAAGAGCTCCGGCACTCGGCCAACCACCAGGTCATCATCGACGCCGACCCGCGACTCGTCGTCGCCCGGCCGGTCACCGGCAGCCGCAACGACTGCAAGGCGTGGGAACTGTCCGGTGTGAGGACTGCCGTCGGCCGGACCACGGTCATCGCGGACAGCGGCTATGAGGGCACCGGTCTGGCCGTCCCGCACCGCCGCGAACGCGGCCGGACCGTACTGCCTGCTTGGGGAAGGAGCACAACACCTCCCACCGCAAGGTCCGGGCCCGCGTCGGGCACGTCCTCGTGCGGATGAAGACCTGGAAGATCCTTCGCGACTGCCGTTTGAAGGGCGACGGCATTCACACCGCGATGCTGGGCATCGCCCGACTTCACAACCTCGCCCTCACGGGATGACTCCCGCCCCGCACGGGACCACCTTTGAGAGGCCCGAGGCAGACGGCTCCCACCTCGCCGCCTCAGAGGATGCTCAGTCGAGGCAGAACTCGTTGCCCTCGATGTCCTGCATCACGATGCACGACTCGTTGTGGTCATCGGCAAGCAGCAGTCGCACGCGTACCGCGCCGAGCGCGACCAATCGTGCGCACTCGGCTTCGAGCGTGGCGAGGCGCTCTTCCCCCACCAGCCCGGTGCCGACTCGCACGTCAAGGTGCAGCCGATTCTTGACGACCTTGCCTTCGGGGACGCGCTGGAAGTACAGCCGCGGGCCCACGCCTGAGGGGTCACCGCAGGCGAACGCTGAACCCTGCCGCTCAGGCGGCAGAGAGCGATCGAAATCACCCCACGTAGCAAACCCCTCCGGTGGCGGCGGTACGACGTACCCCAACACCTCGCACCAAAAGCGAGCGACGCGCTCAGGTTCTGCGCAGTCGAAGGTGACCTGGAACTGCTTGACCGATGACATCGGCGCACCATAGCAGGGGGACTCTGGTGCTCATTTCCCGGTGCCGATCCGCATGCTGTCGGGAGGACGGCCCCTGCTGCTGAACCTGATTGGGTGCTGTCGGGCTGTTCGCCCGACAGCGGCCGGTCGGACGGGGGCCGGTAGCTCCTGGGGGAGAGATACGCGCAGGGTGGTGGACTGACCGACGCCGAGGACCGCGGGGGAGCGGATCCGGTTGCAGACTGTCGTCCGTTTCGGGGGTGGGGAGACGAACGGGGAGATCGCTTCCGCTCTGCGGGTGAGCGAGCGCTCGGTGGAGCGGTGGCGCCGGGCCTGGCGCGAGTGCGGCGAGGCCGGGGTCCTGTCGGAGGGTTCTCCGGGGCGGCCCCGGCTCAGCGAGACCCAGATCGCCAGGTTGGAAGAGAGTTGGAGCGCGGCCCGCTGGTGCACGGCTGGGCGGACCAGCGGTGGACGCTGGAGCGGATCAAGACACTGATCGGCCGCCTGTTCCGCGTCTCCTACACCGTCGAGGGCACCTGGCAGCTGCTGAAGCGTCACGGCTGGAGCTGGCAGCAGCCGACCGGGCGAGCCATCGAACGCGACGCCGATGCGGTCGAGGTGTGGAAGAAGGAGGCATGGCCGCGGGTAGGAGCACCGCGGCAGAGCGCGGCGCCTGGGTCGTCTTCGAGGACGAAGCCGGGCAGTCGAAGACTCCGCCGCGTGCCAGGACCTGGGGTCGGATCGGCCAGACGCCGGTCGTGCGGGTGCGGGGCCGAGGCTTGGGGCGGGTGCCGATGGCGGGCATGGCCTGCTTCAAGCCGGGCAGGCGATCCCGGCTCGTCCCTGCGATCCGCGAGTATCGGCTCTGCAGGGACGAGCCGAAGGGCTTCGGATGGCTGGACTCCCGCGACCTGGTCGTGCGCCGCCCGTATCCGGCTCGGCGGCCCGATCGTGCCGGTCTGGGGCAAATGTCCACCTCTTGGTCGCCGGCATGAAGGAATTCATCGACGCGAGCGCCGAGTGGCTGTCCGTGTTCCAACTCCCGGCTTACACTCCTGACCTCAGTCCGACCGAGGGCATCTGGGCGCTGGTCAAGCGCGACCTGGGCAATCTGGCCGCCGCGGACCTCGGCGAGATGACCAGAGTCGTGAAACGCCGACCGTTGTGCACGAGGGCGGTCTTGTCGATGCCGGAGGTGAGATCGCGAAGCTCTTCCGCCACCTCCTCACACCTTTCCGCGTCGCCGTTCGGATAGAACGGGAAGCGTGCGATCACGGCCGCGACGTATCGGTTGACGGAGCCGAGGTCGCTGTTCACGTGGCTGGCCATCGCTGACCCGATTGTGGGGATCTGCGCCACGTGACCAGTGGCCATGTCGACGGCGATCCGTCCCAGCAGGCCACTCGCTGCGATGGCGACCGACCCGCCCACGCTCACCGATCCCCCCGAGGAACACCGCCTCACTCAGCGGCCGGTACTCGTACCCGGTCAACCCGCCTGGGATGCCAGTCTCACGGAGATCGACGGCGATCTGGGCGGGCACTTGGGGACTCGGCCGCGCAGAGTCCGCGTGGAAGGTGTACTCGTCTTGGGCGAACCGCGCCTGTCTGCGTAGACGCGGGATTCGCTGCACCATCCTGAACAGGGTCGGCCAGTTCGCGGACTGCCGGGAGCCCGGCTTTCGTGGTGGCCGCCGCCGACGTTCGAGAAGACCGACTACCGCCGGTGCCACGCAGTCGAATGCGGCATCAACTGCCTCAAGAGGCACCGGGCGGTGGCCGTCCGGTATGGCAAACTCGCCGCCCGTTGCGAAGCGACCGTTCTCGTCGTAGCCGTCAGGGAGGGCTGTGACCGGCGGGGGTGACCGCGTGAGTGTCAGGAAGTCATGGCGGCTCGGTCGGAGTCGCTGCGCAGAACACAGAATTCGTTGCCTTCGGGATCAGCAAGGACTGCCCAGCCGGAGCCGTCGGGATTCCGGTGATCGGTGACAAAGGTGGCGCCGAGGCCGAGCAGCCGTTCCACCTCCTGATCGCGTGAGGTCTCTGGGCGCAAGCACAGATGGATCCGGTTCTTGATCGTCTTAGCCTCGGGTACCTGGTTGAAGTGCAGCACTGGGCCCTCCGCCAGCAGTACCTGAGTCTCCCGGTCACCTGGTTTGTCTTCCGGGTGCAGCGGCCGGCCGGTCACCCTGCTCCAGAACCGGGCCAGTTCGTAGGCATCCGCACAGTCGATCGCCACGTTCTGCAATACCGAGACCATGCGCGCGAGCCTTCCTGATCTCCACGTCAGACGCCACCGAATTACGCTTGTTCTTCGCGCACACAGCTCAGGCGCCTGGCGGCACTTTCACTGTTCGGTCAGGGCGGCGGGCTCCGGCTGGACGACAGCGGCAAGCTCTTCCGCGATCACGTCGTATGTGCCCTGGGCGAGCTCGATGCGGGGCGGCGTGCTGTCGCCGGGGGCCACCAGGGAGGGCCTGAGCACGGTGAGGCTGGAGTCGGGAGCCTTCCTCACTCTCACCTGGTCGCTGGCAGCCTGCAAGCGCGCGCATCCCGCCGTTGAGATCGGGCTGTACTGGTCGCCGTCCGAGGGCGTGGTCCGCTGGTTGATGGCTGGGGTGGGTTTTGTTGTTGTCTGGCTGGTGTGTGGTTGGGTGTGTTGGGGGTGTTGGGTTTCCGGGGTTTTTGGTGTGCGTGTGGGGTGTCCAGGTTCTCTCGTCGCATCCTGGTCTCGGTGTGGGTGTGGGTCCGTCTGTTTTGATGGTGGCGCCGTCGGTGGTGTGGTCGGTGCCGGTGATGTTGCTGGTTGTGTCGGACAGGGGGAGCGGGATCAGGGCCGCCGTTTCCTGGGGTTCGGTCATGGGGCCGGTCGTGAGGTTCTGGGTTTTTCGCTATCTGCTGGGTGAGTTCGTCGAGGCTGATGTGGGCTGTGGCGGCCCATTTGCTGACCTGGCCGTTGGGCCGGCGGTGGGCCGGCGCTCTGTCGCTGAGCACGCCCGTCCCGTGTCGCTGCGCGGGTGGGCGGCACCGCGGTCTCGGCCGTGTGGTTGACCTGCGGTCCTTTGCCGGCGGGGCCGGGAGCCAAGGGCGAACGGTTCCACGACTGGGCCGCTGGCCGCCTGCCCGCCGTGGCCGAGTTCGGTGGCGGCGAGCCGATCCGGCAGCGGTGGATGCCGGCCCGCCGCACCATTGGCAAGCCCGACGAGATGGCCTGCTACCTCGCCTGCGCGCCGCTGGACGCCTCCGTCACCGGCCTGGTCCGCGTTGCCGGAAGCCGCTGGGAGATCGAGGAGTGCTTCCAGAGCGCGGCAAACGAGTGCGGCCTGGACCAGTACGAGGTCCGCCGCTACGTGGGCTGATACCGGCACATCACACTCGCCATGCTCGCCCACGCGTGCCGCGCGGTGATGGCCGTGCAGGAGCGCGAACTGCACGCCGCGACCACGCGGTGAACTGGTCCCGATGGCGACGCCGCCACCAAGCGCTGCGGCGCGGGCACACGTTCGCGGGACGGCTGACCCAAGACCGTTCCCCCATGCCAAACCCCCGCTACACTCCCCCCTCGCCTCATGGCGAAGCCGCCGCCAGCGCAAAGGGCATCCACTGCGAGATGGCGCTCATCTGAGCCAACCACGGTGCGCCTCACCACTCTGGCCACGTGCCGGGTACGGTCAACGTCCGGGTCCGCGTGACCTGCACCAAGCCGGTGAGGATGATCCGCGGAAAGATCGGCCTCTTCAGCAACCACGGATCGAAGATCAAAGCCTACGTCAGCGTCGGGCGGGCCGCCGCCAAGGGCAACGCGGCGCTCGTCTGCCGAGCCGGCTACTACGAGGGCGAGTCGGCCACCCCAGGCACCGCGCCTCCCGGCTGCACCCCGCACACCCCGCACACCGCGAACATGGGCGCCAAGACCGCCAAGGTGCACCTCACGAAGTGCTGACCCTGGGAATCAGCGATTGACCTCATCGCTGTCTGCCCACACTGGATCGGTCACCTCGACCCGCACGGCCTCCAGTCGCTCATCCGCCAGCACGTCGGCGACGAGCGCCGCCGTGCCACCGAGATAGGTGGAGTCGAGGTCGGTCTCCGTCGCGACACACCAGGCCTGTTCGTTGGGCCAGAACAGGTTGGGCGACTGCGGAAAGAGTGATATCGCCAGTTCCCCCGCGGCGTCGAGCGGGCCCTCGAGCAGGAGATAGCTGCGTTGCGGCAGCTCCACTCGAGGGCCATTGACGATGCCTGACGGAAACTCCGGTGGAAGCAGATTCGGCTCCGGCCGCCCGTCCCCCTCCTTCGAGGTGAAAATGATGGTCGCGCGGCCGTCTGACGTGGGCTCGTACCCGTCCCAGACGCAGAACCAGCAGCGGTCACCTGACGTGGTGTGCCGGGCCAGGACGTCACACAGCGCCGCCAATGTGGCGGGAGGCAGGGTGCCTGGTTCGGGCTCCTCCTCCCAAGGCTTCGCCGCTCGCACATCCGACGCAGGAGTGGCGAGCGCCCGGAACTGTACCCGCGGATGCACCAGCCTGCCCGACCATGCGGCCACCTCCGCCCACGTCACGGGGCTTTCGTGAGATGCCAACGCCGGATGCAGAATCCGCGCGTACGCCTCGAATCCGCGCGGCACGAGAGCACCCACGCCGGACCCGAACGGCCCGATCCTCGCAACCGCCCAGTCGGCCGCTGCCACATCCCCAGCCGGCCGCAGTCGTGAACGCCGAGCCATGTTCTGCACCTCCTGCAATCGTCCCCCCGGCCTGGTTCGAAGCCGTCACCGGCAAGAGCACCTCCACGGCAGCGGGCCCGCTGAGACCTTACGCCTACGGGTAAACCTACGACCTATGAGGAGACTGGCAGAAACCGTGGTTGCGACGTGATGTCGCGCGGTGTGAGTGACTGCGCTGCGCACCGGCCCGATCCCCGACACTCCTTCAGCCACCCACCAGAGGCGACGCGAGCTCAGCGCGCGAGCTGACACGGATGTTCCTCAACCGTCAGGCCGGGCGGGCCGCCGGAACCACCGCCCAGCAGGGAGGCACGCGCGAACACCTCCACCAGCGCACCGCTGCCTCGCTCCTGGCCACCGTGTGGTTCGCAGGCCCCTGAATCCTATCCGCGTCGGACGGGCGCGGCCTGGTCCGGGGTAAGGCGCGGCCGGTGTCCGCCGGCCATGGTCACGAAGCCCTGACCGCGCAGTTGGAGGGTTGGACGCTCCACCGGCTCCGGTACTCCGCGCTGACACACGACGGAGCAAGGCAAGCCCACGCCGATGCTGCTGACCCGCTCCCGCCACGCGTGGTGGTCCCCTGGAGCGGTACGCGCGACCCGGCGTCGGCACGGTCGCCCGGCATGCCGCCGAATGCGACCCCGCCGCCCGCCGCCGAGGTTGATCACAGCGGCGGCATATTTCCGGCGTATTCCGGAACCGATGCGAGTCTCATCTGATGTGAACTGTGCCCACGTTGGGCCGCGTTGGTCGGATGTTGCGTACCTCATCGTCACCCGCGGAGAAGCCGACTGCGGCGAACCGCGCGAGCGCATCCGGGAGATCCGGGAGGCCGAACAGCGTGTCGCGGTCGCAGCGATCGGGGTCAGGGAGGGGCTTTTCCTGGGTGGCTACGTCGGCGGGCGGCTGGAGGTCACCCTGGGCCTGCGCCGCGGCATCCCCCGCGAGATCGTCGGCTTGCGGCTGGATCCTTTCTGCCGGGAGGTCTTCCGTGACGGGCGCTATGTCGTGCTCACTCGCAAACAGTTCGCCGTGCTCGAAGTCCTCGTCGCTGCCGAAGGCGGTGTCGTCAGTGCCGAAGAGCTGCTGGAGCGGGCCTGGGACAACAATATCGACCCCTTCACCAACGCTGTCCGCATTACCGTTTCCGCCCTGCGCAAACGGCTTGGTGAACCATGGCTCATCGTCACGGTGCCCGGTGTCGGCTACCGAATCGACACCGGCATGGACACCACGCGCCCCGGCAGCACTCATGAATAGACGCCCAGGGCTGAGCGCCCGGCTGAAGCTCACCATCAGCTACGCTGGATTCCTCGTCCTCGCCGGCGCGCTCTTGCTGGCCGTGGTATGGGTATTCGTGCTGCGCTGGGTACCGGACGACGACCCCAGATCCCTCCAGCAGACGTTCGGCCCCGTGATCATCAGCGGGCCCAACCGCTCCGACCTCCTGCGTGGCTTTGTCCCCGCCGCGGCCATAGCACTGGCCTTCCTCCTCGTGTTCGGCCTCCTGGGAGGATGGATCCTCGCCGGCCGGATGCTCGCACCACTCAAACGGGTCGCATCCGCGGCACGGATGGCCGCGAACGGGTCGCTGTCCCACCGGATCCGTATGCAGGGCCGCCAGGACGAATTCCGCGAACTCGCGGACGTGTTCGACGCCATGCTCGAACAACTCGAATCCCACGTCGCCGAGCAGCAGAGGTTCGCCGCGAACGCCTCCCACGAACTGCGCACTCCGCTGGCAATCTCTCAGACACTTCTCGACGCCGCCCGCAACGACCCCACGCGGGACCAGGGCGAACTCATCGAACGCCTCCACACTGTCAACACGCGGGCGATCAACCTCACCGAAGCCCTCCTGCTGCTCAGCCGGGCCGACCGCAGGAGCTTCACCCGCGAGCCCGTCGACCTCTCCCTCATAGCCGAAGAAGCCGCCGAAACGCTGCTTCCCCTCGCCGAAAAGCGCCAGATCACGCTCGACGTCACCGGCGAGACAACACAGTCCGTCGGTTCCGCGGCGCTCATACTGCGGATGATGACGAACCTCGTCCAGAACGCCATCGTCCACAACCTCCCTGGTGACTCGCGTGAAAGTGGCCAGAACAGTTCGCGTGAAAATGTCCAGCTGAAAAGCTGCGTTGACCTGTGCTTCTGCCGTAGTTGCCGTCTTG
>NZ_JBHWES010000080.1:0-50228 GCF_042734105.1 Streptomyces sp. NPDC059679
CCCACCCCCGCCGCGTGGGGGGTCTCGGGCGCCGCGGCCGGGGGGGCCCCCGCCACCCCCTCCCCCGCCCCCCCCGGGGGGGGCCCCCCCCCCCCGCGCCCCCGCCCCCGCCCCCTGCTGCCAGGAGCAGACATGACCACCACCACGTCCGGTGCCGCCGAGGTCGAACTCGCCATCGGCGGTATGACCTGCGCCTCGTGCGCGGCCCGGATCGAGAAGAAGCTCAACCGCATGGACGGGGTCGAGGCCACCGTCAACTACGCCACCGAGAAGGCGAAGGTCTCCTTCCGGGACGACATCGCCGTCGAGGATCTGATCGCCACCGTCGAGGCCACCGGCTACACCGCGCGGGAACCCGAGCGCGACCCCGTGCGCGCCGGTTCGGCGCCCGGCGAGGACACGGACGAGGCTTCGCTCGACGAACTGCGGCCGCTGCGCGAGCGGTTGACCACCGCGGTCGTGCTCGCCGTCCCAGTGATCGCGATGGCGATGGTCCCGGCCCTCCAGTTCGACTACTGGCAGTGGCTGTCCCTGACGCTGGCGGCCCCCGTGGTGACCTACGCCGCCTGGCCCTTCCACAAGGCGGCTTGGACCAACGCCCGGCACGGCGCCGCCACCATGGACACCCTGATCTCCGTCGGCACGGCCGCGGCGTTCCTGTGGTCGGTGTGGGCCCTGTTCTTCGGCACGGCCGGTACGCCCGGTATGACCCACCCCTTCGAGCTCACCATCGCCCGCTCCGACGGGGCCGGGAACATCTATCTGGAGGCCGCGGCCGGCGTCACCGCCTTCATCCTGGCCGGGCGCTACTTCGAGGCACGGTCGAAGCGTAAGGCGGGCGCGGCGCTCAAGGCGCTCATGGAGCTCGGGGCCAAGGAGGTCACCGTTCTGCGCGGCGGCCGCGAAGAGCTCATCCCGGTCGGCGAGCTCAGGACCGGCGACCGGTTCCTGGTCCGGCCCGGGGAGAAGATCGCCACCGACGGCACGGTCGTCGAGGGCTCGTCCGCGGTCGACGCCTCCATGCTCACCGGGGAGTCAGTGCCCGTCGAGGTCGGCGAGGGCGACAGCGTCACCGGCGCCACGCTGAACGCCGGAGGCCGCCTGGTCGTCGAGGCCACCCGGGTCGGCGCCGACACCCAGCTCGCCCGTATGGCCAAGCTGGTGGAGGACGCGCAGAACGGCAAGGCCGCCGCCCAGCGGCTCGCCGACAAGATCTCCGCCGTCTTCGTCCCGGTCGTCATCGCGCTCGCGCTCGGCACGCTGGGCTTCTGGCTCGGCAACGGCGCGGGCCTGACCGCCGCCTTCACCGCCGCCGTCGCCGTCCTCATCATCGCCTGCCCCTGCGCCCTGGGCCTGGCCACCCCGACCGCCCTCATGGTCGGCACCGGCCGCGGCGCCCAACTCGGCATCCTGATCAAGGGCCCCGAGGTCCTGGAGACCACGCGCAAGGTCGACACCATCGTCCTGGACAAGACCGGCACCGTCACCACCGGCCGGATGACCCTGCTCGCCGTGCACACCGCGACGGGCACGAGCGACACCGACGCCCTGCGGCTCGCGGGCGCCCTGGAACACTCCTCGGAGCACCCCATCGCCCAGGCCGTCGCCGCCGGCGCAAGCGCCCGGGTGGGCGCCCTGCCCACCCCCGAGGACTTCGCCAATGTCCCCGGCCTCGGCGTCCAGGGCATCGTCGAGGGGCACGCGGTCCTGGTCGGCCGCGAGAAGCTGCTGGCCGAATGGGCCATCTCCCTGCCCGCCGAGCTGGAGCGCGCCAAGGCCGCGGCCGAGGCGACCGGGCGTACGGCCATCACGGTCGCCTGGGACGGCGAGGCCCGCGCGGTCCTGGAGGTGGCGGACGCCGTCAAGGACACCAGTCCGGAAGCGATCAGGCGGCTGCGCGCCCTCGGTCTCACCCCCTTCCTGCTGACCGGCGACAACGCGACCGTCGCCGAGGCGGTCGCCGCGGAGGTGGGCATCGCGCCCGAGCAGGTGATCGCCGAGGTCATGCCGCAGGACAAGGTGGACGTGGTGAAGCGCCTGCAGGGCGAGGGCCGTTCGGTGGCGATGGTCGGCGACGGCGTCAACGACGCCGCCGCGCTCGCCCAGGCCGACCTCGGTCTGGCGATGGGCACCGGCACCGACGCCGCCATCGAGGCGGGCGATCTGACGCTGGTACGCGGCGACCTCAGGGCGGCGGCGGACGCGATACGCCTCTCCCGCAAGACCCTGGGCACCATCAGGTCCAACCTCTTCTGGGCCTTCGCCTACAACGTCGCCGCTCTCCCGCTCGCGGCCTCCGGACTCCTCAACCCGATGATCGCCGGAGCCGCCATGGCCTTCTCCTCCGTCTTCGTGGTCGGCAACAGCCTCCGGCTGCGCGGCTTCCGACCGACGGACGCATGAGCCGACGGACGCATGAGCCGACGGGCGCATGGACGGGCGACGATGAACGCGGCCCGAGCACCGGCCTTCGGGCCCGGGCGGATCATCCGCCCGGGCCCGAAGGCCCTTTTCCCGCGGCGTTCGTCAGCCGCCCACGGGGGTGAGCCAGTCGGCCGCCGCCGGATGGCGACCGGCGGCCGCTTGCCGGTAGGCGTCGCGCAGGACGGTGGTGACCGGGCCGGCGCCCCGCGCGGTGGTGGGACGGTCGTCCAGCGACTCGACCGGGACGACGCCCGTGGCGGTGCCGGTCACGAACAGTTCGTCCGCGGTGTACAGCTCGGCGTGCGCCACCGGCCGCTCCACCACCGTGATCCCCGCGCCGCGCGCCAGGTCGAGGACGCTCGCACGAGTGATCCCCGGCAGGATGCCCTGCTCGACCGAGGGCGTGTGGAGCACACCGGACTTCACGAGGAAGATATTGGCCGCGGAGCACTCGGAGACATGGCCGGAGGCGGTCAGCAGCACCGCGTCGTCGTATCCCCCGCGGTTCGCGGCGAGCTTGGCGAGGCAGGAGTTGAGATAGGCGCCCGTGGTTTTGGCCAGCGGCGGAATCGCGTCCTGGTGGTTGCGCCGCCAGCCGCTCGTGACCAGGCGCCAGACGCGCTCGGGCGGTTCCTCCCAGCTCCAGGCGGCGATGGCCACCCGGACCTCGGACAGGTCCAGGGCCACGCCCATGCTGCCGTACCCGAGATAGACCAGCGGCCGCACATAGCGTGGGCCCGCGCCGCCGGCCCTGACCAGCTCGACCGTGGCGGCCGCCAACTCCTCCTCGGCATAGGGGATGTCCATCAGACAGACCCGGGCCGAGCAGGTCAGCCGGGCCAGATGGTCGCGGAGCCGGAAGACCGCCGGGCCGTCCGCGGTGTCGTGGACCCGGATCCCCTCGTAGACGGCCCAGCCGTAGTGCAGGGACTGGGTGAGGACATGGACCTGGGCCGCATCCCAGGGAACGAGGCGGCCGTCCATCCAGATGGAGCCGCCCGCGGTCAGGGCCGTCACGGAACCCTCCTCTGGTCGGCGGCGGACACGGGCGCGTCGACGCCGTGCTGCAGGGCGAGCGCGCGCAGGGCCCGCGCGGTGTCGGGGTCCAGCGGGATGCCGTGCCGGGCGGCCTCGCCGGCCCGCCGCCGCTCCGGGTCCCCGGGGCTGAGGACCGGGTCCGCGCCCGCGGCGGGCGCCCGGCGGGTGGTGGCGACCAGGTCGGCCAGGCGCCGCCGGAACGGGTCGGGCCCCGCGAAGGCGGCGGGATCCAGGCACAGCAGGAAGTGGGCGACCCGGCGCCCCCGGCCATCGGGGGACTGCCCGATGTGGTCGAGCTCCCAGTCCAGTGGGGCGTCGGCGAGCACCGCCGTCATCAGGGTCACGGCCATGGCCAGGCCCTGCCCTTTGTGTCCCTGGCCCGTGTAGCTCTGTCCCTTGTGGCCCTGTCCCTTGTGGCCCGCGCCGGACGCGCCGAGCGGGGAGAGTGCCACCGCGGCGGACGCGTCGTGGGTGCCGTGCCCGCGGGCGTCGGTGGCCCAGCCCGGCTCCAGGGGAAGGCCCAGCCGCCCGCGCTCCTGGATCTCCCCCTGGCACACCTGGCTGGTCGCGATGTCGAGCGCGAACTCCTCGCCGTCGGTGCCCGCGGCGACGCTGATCGGATTGGTCCCGAACAGCGGTGTCCGCCCGTGGCACGGGGCGACCCGGGAGGCCGCCGAGGTCATCGCCCAGCCGACCATCCCGGCCGCGGCCATGGCACGGCTGTAGACCGAGGCGGCCCCGAAGTGGTTGGAGTTGCGTACGACCACGGTGGCCACGCCGTGTTCGGCCGCCCGCCGCACCGCCTCCCGGACACCCGCGATCCCGGCGACGACCCCGAGGGCGGCGTCCGCGTCGACCAGTGCCGTGGCTCCCGTCTGCCGTACCACGCGGATACGCGGGGTGGCGTTGGCGATCCCCCGGGCGAGATCGTCGAGGTAGCGCGGCAGCAGCCGCAGCCCATGGGTGGCGACGCCGCGCATCGAGGTCTCCACCAGGGCATCGGCGACCACCGTCGCGGAGTCGTCGTCGACGCCGTGCGCGGTGAGCGCGCGCACCGCGACGGTCCGCGCCGTCTCCGGGGCGATGCCCGCCCACTCGCCGCCGTCGGCCTGCTCGCCTCCGTTTTCAGAGGACATAGGGCAGCTCACCGCTCATCTTGAGACCGGACCAGTCGAAGTCCATCTCGTCCAGCACATCGAGGTCGCTCAGCACCCGGTGCAGACCGCTGTAGTCGCGCAGCAGGGCCGTACGGCCGGCGGCCTGGCAGTCCCGCAGCATCTCCGCGCCGCCCCGCACCCCGACCAGCCGCATGATGGCCTCCCAGGCCCGGTAGTCGTTGGCGGAGTACGCTCTGAGCGCGACGCCCAACGACTCCAGCAGGAAACGCTGTTGCTCCCCGGTCAGTTGGGGATACAGCGTCTTGAGCAATTCGCCGCTGATGGAGCCGTGGCACACCTCGTCGTGCCGGTGCAGCCGCGCGAGCCCCATGTTCATCGGCTGGATCTCCGACGCGGTGGCGACGAGTTCGAGGTACGCGCCGATGGACAGCTCCGTCGTGATGGCGAACGCCAGCGTCAGCAGGGAGCGCTGCCAGCGCTCCTCGGCGCCCTCGGTCAGCTCGCGATGCGCCTCGGAGACGTACGGCAGCGGCAGCTCCTTCTCGCGGTAGTGCGCCCCGCGCCTGGCCCGGGTGACATCGCTGGCCATGCGGTGCATCAGGATGTGGTACCGCTCGTCGACCAGGGCCTGCATCAGGGAGACCTCCAGCGCCTCCCCCCACAGTCCGGGGAACTCACCGCGCAGAATGAGGTCGAACGCCGGGTTCACCACATGGGTCTCGGAGTACTCGGTGTTCCGATTGAGGGCGATCATGGCCCAGGTCAGCACCGCCTGCCGCTGCTCCGGCGCAAGCTCGCGATAGGTCGGGTGGTCGGCGAACGGGACGATGCTCTCGGGGTAGTCGGGCGCGGCGGGGTCGAACATGTCGATCAGACCGGGGTCATCGCGCTTGACCGTGGCCCGGCGCGCCCAGTTGACCGCCAGCCGCTGGATCACGGGGTTGTCCACGGCGCTGAACAGCTCGCTGCCCAGCGCGTCTTCCTCGGCGTTGCTGGTGAACCGCTCGTCCATCGTTCAGTTTCCTCCCGGATTCTGGGGGACCGGCTCTCCCCGCACAGGTGTCGCACCGTCGCGCCCCGCGAGGGTGCGGGCCGGGGCCGTCTGCGTACGCATGGCGCGGCGGGCGATCAGGACTCCCGCCAGCACGGTGACCACGCCCGTGCACTGCACCGCGGTCAGCCGCTCGCCGAGGAACACGAAGGCGACACCCGCCCCGGTCACCACCTCCAGCGTGGCGAGGAGGCTGGCCGTGGACGGGGCAAGCAGTCGCTGGGCGGCGATTCCGCTGAGGTAGGCGAGAAGGGTGGCCACGATGCCCGCCCACAGGACCACCGCCCACACCGGCGCGCTCACCTGCCCGTAGTGCACCGAGCGGGCGAGCGCCGCGTACGGGAAGCCGGTGGGCGGAGCCAGGACGTCGAGCGCGAGGGCGCCCAGGGCGATGCCCAGTGCGGTCACGGCGACCGGGTCACGGTGTTCCAGGGCGCGGCCCGCCAGCAGGAACCGGACGGACAGCGCGGCCGCCGTGCCCAGTCCCGCCACTACGCCGACGGCGTCGAGCCGCAGCCGTGACCACACCTCGCCGACCAGCAGCAGACCGGCCACCACCACGGCGACGCCGGCCCACGCCAGCCGCTGCTGCCGGACCCGCCGGACCCAGCGCAGCCACACCAGCACCACCACGGGCGACAGAAACTGCAGCACCACGAACACCCCGACCGGGATCCGTGCCACCGCCACTCCGCACAGCGTCTGGAGCGCCGCGAAGGAGAACAGTCCCAGCGCGGCGATCACCGACCACTGACGTCGCGTGGCCCGCAGCTGGCTGGGCCGGGTGACGGCCGTGTACGCGAGCAGCAGCAGCGCCGCGATGGTCAGCCGGGCCTGGGCGATCTCCATCGCCGACAGCCCGGCCGCGGACAGGACCTTGGTGGCCGTGCCCACGGTGCCGAAGGCACAGGCGGACAGCACGGCCAGGGCGGTGCCCGCGGCCGGTCCGGCCGTCGGCCGGAGCGCGGTCACCGCGGGCCCGCCTGGGCCGCGGGGCGCTCGCCCTCGTCCCCCGGTTCGTCCCGGACCGGGAAGAAGGCCCTGTCGTACGGGCTGAACGGCACCAGCTCCGACCACCACTGTGCGGTCGGGTCGAAACGGGCGTGGAAGGGCCTGCCCACCAGGTCCGGGACGCGGGCCTGGAGGAAGCGCAGTACGAAGGCCGGCCCACCGGGCAGCTCGGCCACCCCGTCCACGACCACCTTGCCCTCGGCCGTGGACATTACCGGCCCCCGGGCGGTGCGCCCGAGCCCGGACACGGTGGCCACGGCATCGCGGTAGATCTCGTGGACACGGCGCAGCGGCAGCCCGAAATAGCGCCTGGCGCCGGTGTCCCGCTCGACGAAGACGTAGTACGGATGGATGCCGAGCACGAGCTGGGCCCGCCACGCGTCCGCCCACGCCCGCGGATCGTCGTTGACATGCCGGACCACCGGGGCCTGCGACCACAGCTGGGCGCCGATGCCGTGCAGCGCGGCCACGGCGCGCCGGGTGACGTCCGGCCGCAGTTCCCTCGGATGTGAGACATGGACCATCACGGCCAGGGAGCGCCCGGCCCGTACGACGCTCTCCAGCAGCCGCAGCATCTCCGCCGCGTCCGGGTCCGTGACCAGGCGGGCCGGGTGGAACGACAGCGCCTTGGTCCCGATGCGCACGGTGGTGACATGCTCCAGGCCGGGCTCGAGCAGCGCGTCCACGTACGGCTTGAGCCGCGCCGAGTGCATGACCAGTGGATCGCCCCCGGTGAACAGCACATCCGTCACCTCGGGGTGGGCGCGCAGATACCGGATGACATGCTGTGGTCCGTCGTCGGCCATGCGCAGCTGGGGGTCGCCGACGAACTGGGCCCAGCGGAAGCAGTAGGAACAGTAGGCGTGGCAGGTCTGGCCGTGCCGTGGGAAGACCAGCGCGGTCTGCGCGTACTTGTGCTGGACGCCCGACAGCTCGGCGCCCTCGTGGTGCGGGATGTTCCGGGTGAGCTGATCCCCCGGGTGCGGATTGAGCTCCCCGCGGATCCCGGCCACGACCGCGCGCAGCGCGGGCGGATCGCCCAGTGCCCGCTCGACCGCGCCGAAGTGTCCGGGGTCGAGCATGTCGCGGTGCGGGAAGACCAGCCGGTACAGCGGATCGTCGGGCGCGCTCTGCCAGTCGACGAGGTGATCGATGACATGGTGGCTCACCTTGAACGGCAGTACCCGGCTGACCACTTCCACCTCGTGCGCCAGATTCGCGTCTTGGCATCGTTCGCGGACGAGGGCGGCCAGGCGGCGGCCCGAGACCGTACGTGTCGCGGAGCCGAGCTCTTCGACCGTGGTCATCAAAAGTGCCCTTCTGGTGGCTTGAGGTCAGACGGCCACCCAGTAGCGGGTCAGATGGCGGCCGGTGTCTTCGTACTGTGAACGGGCGTGCATCATCCGCTGGTTGTCCCACACCAGCAGCGCGTCGTCGGGGATGAGCACCTGCGTCCGGTAGTGGTCGAACAACTCGGCCACCCGGAGGGCCAGTTCGGCCCCGGCCCGTCCCAGGGGAAGTTCCTCCGCCGGGGTGGCCGCGTCCAGGACCGGGTCGTAGTCGGCCGCCGTCAGCAGATTGTGGCTGAAGCGCAGCACGGCACGGTCGCCGTCCTCCTCGACCATGGCCGCCACGACGCCCGCGCCACCGTCCGGACCGGGGAACCTGACCCGGTGCCCGGTCACCAGCGCGAGATCGTCCGGGCCGAGCAGCTTCTCCAGCAGCTTCCAGTCCAGCAGATCGGTATGGCCGCCACCGCAACGGGCCTGCCGGTGGCAGTAGAGGGCGAGATGGCGTGGACTGGGACGCCAGCCGGGTGCCTCGGTATGCGGCCGGATGGCGTTGCGGCTCTGCGAGTAGGCCCGGCCGTCGTTGCCGGGCCGGTAGACGACCTCGTGCTCGACGGTGCCCCCGTACTGGGGCACGAACCGGCCGAGGTCCTGGAGCAGTTCGACGGCCTGCCGCTGGCCTCCCACGCGCTCGACCAGCGCGTATCCCTGATCGCTGAGCGAGTCCCGTAATCCTTCGACGCTCGATCGTGACATGTCTGCACTCTCTCTTCCGACGTGGTGCCGACCGATCCCGATGCGTTGGCCATGCTGGCACCGGCCCCGCCGGAGGTCTTGAAGAAATCCGACCGCCGGCGGGCCGGGAACCGGAGGAGGAGCGCCAGGCGTCTCCCCCGTGATCAAGCGTGAGGAGTGCGCAACGTGCGGATCTACTTCAGTGTGGACATGGAGGGCGTCACGGGGCTCGTCGACGCTGACGACGTCCAGCCCGGCGGACGGGACTACGAGCGTGGACGGCTGATGATGGCGGAGGACGTCAACGCGGCCATCCGGGGCGCCATCGCCGCCGGCGCCACCGACATCATCGTCAATGACGCCCACGGCCGCATGCGCAATCTGCTGCCCGAATCCCTGCACCCGGCGGCCCGGCTCATCCGGGGCAGGACCAAACAGATGGGCATGCTCGAAGGCCTCACCCCCGAGCACGACGCCGTCGTCTGCGTCGGCTACCACTCGCGGGCCGGCGCACCCGGTGTGCTGAGCCACAGCTTTATGGGCCACGAGATCGAAGACATATGGCTGGACGGCCGGCCCGTGGGCGAGATCGGCCTGGCCCATGCCACCGCGGCGGCCATCGGCGTCCCGGTGGCGGTGCTCACCGGGGACGACAGCGCGTGCGCGGAGATGGCCGAGTGGGACGGGTCCGTCGCCACCGTTGCCGTGAAGTACGCGCATGGCCGCTTCGCGGCGGATCTGCGTCCGGCCGGCGAAGCGCGTACGGCGATCGAGGAGGCGGTCGCCACCGCTCTCTCCGCGCCGCGGACGGCTCAGTCGGCGGCGACGGAGCCGGCGGAACCGTCCACGCTCGCCGTCCGCTGGCAGTCGGCCTCGGTGGCCGCCACCCTGTTGGGCATTCCCGGGGTCACCTCGACGGACACGCGCACTGTCCAGGCGCAGGGCGCGCTGCCCGCCCTGTACCGGCTCTTCGGTGTCTGGATGCGGGTGGCGGCTTCGCTGACCGATCAGCCACCGTACTGCTGACCGGGCCCTTCGAAAGTGAGGTCGTGGGGGCGGATCTCCTGGTGCTACGCGACTCCCCTGATGAGATCCGCCGCCTTCTCCGCGGCCATGATGACGGGCGCGTTGGTGTTCCCCCTCGGCACCGTCGGGAACACCGACGCGTCGACGACCCGCAGGCCCGCCACGTCCAGTACGCGCAGCTCGGGGTCGACCACCGCGCCGATGGCGCAGGTCGACGTCGGGTGGTAGAGGGTCTGCCCGACCCGCTGGGCGAAGGTGAGGAGTTCCGCGTCGGAGTGTCTGTCCGGTACGTCGAAGGGGGCGGTGATCACCTCGGTCAGGGCGTCCTGGGCCGCGATGCTCAGGGCGATGCGCATGCCGCCCACGATGCAGTCGCGGTCCTCGGCCGTGGTCAGGTAGTTGTGCACGATCCGGGGTGCGGCGTCCGGGCGCGGGGAGCGCAGCGTGACCTGGCCGCGGCTGGTCGGGGCGAGGACGCACGGGCCGAACGCGAAGCCGTGTTCGGTCACGGGGCCGAGCCCTTCCTCGTGGAACAGCACCGGTGCCATGTGGAACTGCACATCCGGCGCGTCCAGTCCGTCGCGGCTGCCGAAGAAGCCGCCGGCCTCTCCTATGTTGCAGGTCAGCGGGCCGCGCCCGGCGCTCTCGAGCAGTTGGGCGTTCTCCGGGCTCGCCGCGCTCATCAGGGATTCGAGGCCGGTGCGGAAGTTCAGCAGCGCCATGTAATGGTCCTGCAGGCCCTGGCCCACCGGGAGGTCGCGCACCACGTCGATACCGAAGGCCGACAACGTGGCGGCGGGCCCGATCCCGGAGAGCATCAGCAGCTTCGGGGACTCGTAGGTGCCCGCGGAGAGGATCACCTCACGGTCGGCGCGGGCCACCTCGACCGTGCCGCCCCGGTTCACCTCCACCCCCGCCGCCCGGCCGTCCTCGATCACCACGCGGTGGGCGCGGGCCGCGCTGAGCACGGTGAGGTTCGGCCGCTCCAGGACCGGGTGCAGATAGGCGACGGCCGTGCTGCAGCGCATACCGCGGCGCTGGGTCAGCTGAAACCGCCCCACGCCGAACTGCGTCTCGCCGTTGAAGTCTTCGTTGCGCTTGTATCCCGCTTGCTCGGCGGCCTGGACGAATGCCGTGGCGAGCGGATGCTGGGACCTGCTGTCGCTGACCGTCAACGGACCGCCCACCGAGTGGAACGCGTCCTCGCCGCGCTGGTTGTCCTCCGAGCGCCGGAAGTACGGCAGCACCTCGTCGTACGACCATCCGGTGGCCCCGGCGGCGGCCCAGCCGTCGTAGTCGGCGCGGTTGCCGCGTATATAGATCATCGCGTTGATCGAGCTGGAGCCCCCGAGCACCTTGCCCCGCGGCAGATAGGTCCGCCGGTCCCCGATCCCCGGCTCCGGGCCGGAGTCGAGGTCCCAGTCGAACTCGGTCTTGAAGAGCTGCGGAAAGGCTGCCGGGATATGGATCTCCTGCGCGGTGTCGGGGCCGCCGGCCTCGATCACCGCCACCCGGACATCGGGGTCTTCCGTCAGCCGCGCCGCCAGCACACAGCCCGCGGATCCGGCGCCGACGACGACGTAGTCGTAACTGTTCATCCATTCTCCCTGCCTGACGAGTGCGCTGACCTGGGGGATCGCCCCATAACGCTATATGGGCCGCCGAGGACGCCGACTCAGCCCTCGAAAGTGGCGCGCAGCGCCTGGGCGAAATCGGGCACGGTCAACGTCTCTGTCTTCATAGGACTTTCAGGGTGCACCGGCGACGGGGCACCCGGCAATGACGCCCGGCGGTGTCCGGCCGAATGTCGCGGGCCCGCCCTCCGCCGCCCGGATCAGCCGATTCGCGCGCGAAGTTGTTCGCAGGCCCGGTTGAGGTGGACGGCGAGAGCCTGGTCCGCCCGCTCGGCGTCGCCGTCGGCGATGGCGTCCAGGATGCCTTGGTGCTCATCGGCGATCTCGGCGATGCGCAGCAGCTTGTACGTCTGGACCTGGGCCATGCACAGGCGCATCTCGGCCATGACGGAGGCGTGGAGACGGCTGAGGCGCGGGCTGCCGAGCTCGTCGACGAGCGAGCGGTGGAAGCGTACGTCGGGCTCGACCGCGGCGATCGTGGAGTCGTCCGCCTCCGCCAGTTTGCGGATCTCCACCTGGGCGGAGGTGGCGGCGGAGGGCACCGAACGCCGTCCCGCCAGCTCGCGCATGACCTGGCGTTCCACACAGGCGCGGGTGAAGTAGAGGTCGGCGATGTCGTCGGCGTCGAAGACCGGCACCCGGGCGCTCTTATGGGCGTCTCGACGCAGCAGGCCCTCGGCGGTCAGCCGCTCGATGGCCGCTTTGGCGGTGGGGCGTGCCACCTCGTACTGCTTGGCGACCTCGGTCTCGGTGAGCGCCGTGCCGCCGGCGATCCGCCCGTCGAGGATCTGCTCGCGCAACTCGACGACGAGCGCGTCGATCAGGGATGTCGCCTTCAGGCGACTCGCCATCACGCCTCCTGTGGGATCACTTGGGCTCAACCAGACCATCTTCAAATTACCACACGCGAATTCTTGACTGCTTGGAGTACTTGTCTTACAAGTTAGGGGCTCGCCATGGCCTTGATGCTCCAGGCGGCGCCGCTCGCCGCACCGGGAGGTTCGATGTACCGACAAGTCCTTGACCCACTGGCCGGCTCTTTGTCCTGGTCCGCGCTCTGTGCGGCGGTGCCCCTGCTCGCCCTGTTCGTACTGCTCGGCGTCTTCCAGGTCAGAGCCCAGATAGCGGCGCTGACCTCGCTGGTCATCTCGCTGGCCCTCGCCGTCGCGGTGTGGGGCATGCCGTTACCCCAGGCCTTGTCCGGGGCCGTCGAAGGCGGCTTCTACGGTCTCTTTCCCATCATGTGGATCCTGGTGAACGCGCTGTGGATCTATCGCATGACCGAGATCACCGGATGGTTCGCCGTGCTGCGGCGGTCCTTCCGCACCATCTCCTCCGATCAGCGCATCCAGGGCATCGTGATCGCCTTCTGCTTCGGAGCGCTGATCGAGGCGCTGGCCGGCTTCGGCACCCCCGTGGCGATCACCGCGGTCATGCTGATCGCCGTCGGCATCGCTCCCATCAAGGCGGCGACCGTGGCGCTGGTGGCCAATACGGCACCGGTCGCGTTCGGCAGCATGGCGGTGCCGCTGACCACGCTCGCCGGGGTGACCGGTCTGCCGCTCGACGACCTCGGCGCGATGGCGGGCCGGCAGACGCCGCTGATCGCCGCGTCCATCCCGCTGCTGCTGGTGTTTCTGCTCGACGGCCGACGCGGCGTACGGGAGACCTGGCCGGTGGCGGTGATCGCGGGCCTGACCTTCGGCTGCGCCCAGTTCGTCGCCGCCAACTACATCAGCGTCGAGACCACCGACATCATCGCGGGCGTGGTCACCCTGGCGACGGTGCTCGGGTTCATGCAGGTCTGGCAGCCGCGTACGGTGCGGCAGGACTCACAGGCGCCCGCCGAGGCCGATCCGGAGGACCGCGAGGGCAGTGGCAGTGCCGTTATGTCTTTCGCCCCGTACCTCATCATCTGTGCGCTCTTCGCGCTCACCCAGGTCGGGCCCGTCAAGGAGTGGTTGGCCGAGCACGGCGTCGCCCAGTTCACCTGGCCCGGTCTGGACGTCGAGTCCCCCGGTGGCGAACCCGCCGCGGCCATGACCTTCAAACTGGAACACCTCAAGGCGGCGGGCACCATCCTGCTGGCCGCCGGTCTGCTCACCATGGCGCTCTACCGGGTCGGGCCCGGCCGTGCGGTGCGGGCGTACGGAGCCACGCTGCGCCAACTCCGCTGGACCGTCGTCACGGTGACGTCGGTGCTCGCGCTGGCCTGGGTCATGAACCTCTCCGGCCAGACCGCGACCCTGGGCACCGCGCTGGCCCAGACCGGCGCCGCCTTCGCCCTGTTCTCCCCCATCGTGGGGTGGCTGGGCGTCGCGGTGACCGGGTCCGACACCTCGGCCAACTCGCTGTTCGGAGTGCTCCAGGTGACCGCGGCGCAGAAGACCGGGCTTGACCCCGTGCTCCTCGCCGCGGCCAACTCCACCGGCGGCGTACTCGGAAAGATGCTGTCGCCGCAGAACCTGGCCGTCGCCGCCGCGGCGATCGGCATGGCCGGCAGTGAGGGCACGATCTTCCGCAAGGTGATCGGCTGGAGCCTCGGGCTCCTCGCCGGGTTCGCACTCCTCATCTATCTGCAGTCGACTCCGGTCCTGGGCTGGATGACCGTCTGACCGCGGAACCACAACGAGAACACGGCAACGAGAACACCGCAACGAAGGGAACCACCATGCGCGTTGTCTGCGCCCCGGACAAGCTGCGCGGCTCACTGGACGCCGCGCAAGCGGCCGCCGCCCTCGCCGCCGGCGTACGGGCGGCCGGCGGTACGCCCGTCGAGCACCCGCTCGCCGACGGTGGCGAGGGCTCACGGCACACCGTGCAGACCGCGTGCGGCGGGGCGGTCGTCGACGTCGACTCCGTCGACGCCCTCGGCCGCCCCGCGACGACGCGCTTCGGCCGCCTGGACGACGGAACCGCTGTCGTCGAGGCGGCCGAGGCGATCGGGTGGGATGCGCCGGACGCCGCGGAGCACGATGTGATGCGCGCCTCCAGCGCCGGCCTGGCCGCCCCGATCCTCGCGGCGGTACGGCAGGGAGCGCGGCGGATCGTCGTGTTCCTGGGCGGAACCGTGACCATGGACGGCGGCACGGGAATGCTCGCCTCCCTCGGGGCCCGGATCCTCGACGCCGACGGGAAACCGCTTGCGGGCAGCGGCGCCGACCTGGGCCGTATCCACTCGGTGGACCTCGCCCCGGCGCGCCGCGCACTCGCCGGTGTCGAACTGGTCGCCGCGGCCGATGTCCTCAGCCCTCTCTTCGGGCCCGATGGCGCCGCCCATGTCTTCGGCCCACAGAAGGGCGCCACGCCGGCCGCGGTCGAACTCCTCGACGACGGACTACGCCGGCTGGCCCCTCTGCTCGGAGCCGGGTCGGCCGCGGGCGGTGGCGCCGCCGGCGGCCTCGGGGCCGCGCTGCTCGCGCTGGGGGCCGAACCGGAGCCGGGCGCGGAGCTGGTCCGACGGCTGACCCGCTTTGACGAGCGGCTGGCCACGGCGGACCTCTGCCTCACGGCGGAGGGGAAGGTGGATGCCGGGACGGACGCGGGCAAGACCGTCGCGGCGGTGGTGAGCGCCTGCGCGGACGCCGCCGTTCCGTGTGTCGTACTCGGCGGGACGATCACCCCGGAGGCCGACCGCCTCTATGGGCGTGGCGCCGCCGCGGTGCTGCCCATCGGCGCCGGTCCCCGCGATCTCGACACCGCTCTGCGCCACGCCGCCGACGATCTCACCAGGACCGCCTACGCGGTGTGCCGCCTCACCACGGCCCAACTCCGCAGACAGGACGCCCCGGTGTGAGGGAGGCTTCCGCGCCCGGCCCGGCCCGGAGCGGGGCCGGACACGGTCGTCCGGCTCATCGGCCCGGGCCGACCCGGAACAGTCGAATTCCGCCGCTGCCGTTTCCGCCGCTTCCGTCGGGCCGCCCGTGCCGGAGGTCTCCGTCCGTGTGGCGAAGAGCCCCACCGTCGCCCCGATCCGTTTGCCCGCCGTCGCCTGGAACGGCGCGCCGAGCGCAGGGCCGGCGCCCACACCCCTTCGCCGTGTCTCGGCTGGCTGAAGTGGTCCTTGGGCTCCAGTTCGGTCAGGACGCGGTTGTAGGTGGAGGCGACCAGATAGAAGTACGCGCCCACGCGGATCGCGTCGGGATCGGACCAGTCGGCGTTGAGCACCGGGTTCGAGAGCGAAGGCTTGATCGACCCCGGCCTCAACCCAGGAGCGGTTTTCCGCTCACCCCCGGCACCGCGGGACCCAATCCGGCCCGGGACCGGTACCGCGGTACTGGTGGCTCTCATCCTCCTGGCTCTCGTCGTCGTGACCCTCGTCCTCGAAACGCGGTGGGCCGGACCGGACGGGCGCCCCCAGGAGTGTGGGGGGGCCGTATCACACCCCCGAACGGCGCGGCCTGCCACTCGGCGCCTCAGGCCCGCAGGCTGGAGGTGACAGCGGCGAGCAAGGAGACAGCGAAATGCAGTACACCCGCCTGGGAACATCGGGCCTGAAGGTCAGCCGCATCGCACTGGGCTGTATGAGCTTCGGCGCGCCCTCCGAGCAGCAGCGGGCGTGGACACTCGACGACGAGGGAGCCGAGCCGATCTTCCGGCAGGCGCTCGACCTCGGCATCACCTTCTGGGACACGGCCAACATCTACGGGATGGGCAGCTCGGAGGACGTCGTCGGGCGCGCCCTGAAGAAGTACACGCGCCGCGACGACATCGTCCTGGCCACCAAGGTGTTCTTCCCGCTGCACCAGGGCCCCGGCGGTTCGGGGCTCTCCCGCAAGGCGATCATGGAGCAGGTCGACGCCTCGCTGAGCCGCCTTGGCACCGACTACATCGACCTCTACCAGATCCACCGCTTCGACCCCGAGACGCCGGTGGCGGAGACGATGGAGGCGCTGCACGACGTGGTGAAGGCGGGCAAGGTCCGCTACATCGGCGCCTCGTCGATGTGGGCGTGGCAGTTCGCCACGATGCAGCACGTGGCGGAGACCAACGGGTGGACCCGGTTCGTGTCCATGCAGGACCAGTACAACCTGGTGCAGCGCGAGGAGGAGCGCGAGATGTTCGGCCTGCTCGCCGACCAGGGCGTCGGCAGCCTGCCGTGGAGCCCGCTGGCCGCGGGGCTGGTGGCCCGCCCGTGGGGCGAGAAGAGCACGAGCCGCGCTCACAGCAACCCGACCACCGACCAGCAGGGGCGGCCGCTCTTCCTCGACAGCGACAAGGCGATCGTGGACGAGGTCCAGCGGATCGCCGAGGAGCGCGGCGTGTCGATGGCCACGGTGGCCATGGCCTGGGTGCTGAACAACCCCGTCGTCAGCGCCCCGATCGTCGGCGCCACGAAACCGCACCACCTGGCCGACGCCGTGGCGGCGCTCGACGTCGAACTCACGGACGACGAGGTCACGGCGCTCGAAAAGCACTACACCCCTCGTCAGCCCACCTACTTCTGACGGTGGGCCCAGCGGCCATCGCCATACGGGTGCCGCGCCGTGCGGGCGCGGCACCCGTACGTCCGTGCAGGTGTCAGCCCTTGTCGCGCCGCTGTAGCGGTCTCCAGCAGACCACCGATACATCGGGTGTATAGGCCCAGAATTCTTCAGCCACCCCTCGGATATTCCGCTAAACACCTTGACGCATCCGATGTTTCGGTGATGATTGCCTACGTCGTGTTCCGCATGTGACCTCATCCGGCTGGCTCTCACCTGGAAGGGCAGCACCATATGGTCTCGATCCGGCACGTTCTCTCGACTCTCGCCGTCACACTGACCCTCGCCTTGGTGCCGCTGACCGCGGCGACGCCCGCGTGGGCGGACACCGGACCGGGTGCCGGACCGGCCTCCGGACACTCCGACCGAGGCTGGGTCGGCACCTGGGAGGCTGCCGCGTCGGGCACCGTGCCCGGTCTGCCCGGCAACTCGATCCGCAATGTGGTGCACACCAGCGTCGGGGGCCACGCCGCCCGGATCCGGGTGTCCAACCGGCTCGGCACGGCCCCGCTCGAACTCGGCGCGGCCACCGTGGCGCTCCAGGAGGCCGGGGCGCCGAAGAGCCCGAACGCCATCGCCGGGACGGCCCGCCCGGCCACCTTCCACGGCCGGACCTCGGTCACCGTGCCCGTCGGCGAGGACGTGGTCAGTGACCCGGTGCCGCTGCGCGTCCCCGCGGACACCAACCTGCTGATCACCCTGTTCACCCCGAACGACTCCGGGCCCGCGACGTACCACCGCTCCGCCCTGCAGACCTCGTTCCTCGCCCCCGACGGCGACCACACCGCCGACGAGGACGGCGCCGCGTTCACCGCCACCACGAGCTCCTGGTACTACGTGACCGGTGTGGACGTGTTCAGCCCGCGCACCCCGGGCAGCGTGGTCACGCTCGGCGACTCCATCACCGACGGGTCGGGGTCGACGGCGAGCGCAAATCGCCGCTGGCCCGACAGGCTGGCCACGCGGCTGCGCGAACTGCCCCCGGGCCGGCAGTTGGGCGTGCTCAACGCCGGCATCTCGGGCAACCGCGTGCTACTGGACGGCACCGGGCCCAGCGCCCTGTCCCGACTCGACGCGGACGTGTTCTCCCGCGGCAACGTGCGCGCCCTGATCGTGATGGAGGGCATCAACGACATCAAGGGCAACCCCAACCAGACCGACCCCGCGGCCTTCGCGGACGCCTACCGCCGCATCGCCGAACAGGCCCACGCGCGCGGCATCCGCGTCATCGGCGGCACGATCACCCCGTACGGCGGCAACGGCGGCTACACCGAGGCCCGCGAGAGCGTACGGCAGGCCGTGAACGACTTCATCAGGAACAGCGGCACCTTCGACGCGGTGGTGGACTTCGACGCCGTGGTCCGCGACCCCGCGGATCCGCACCGCATCCTCCCCGCCTACGACACGGGCGACCATCTGCACTTCAACGACGCGGGGCTCCAGGCGATGGCCGACGCCGTCGACCTGGCCGAGCTGCGGACCGGCGGGTCCAGACCCGCACCGGTGGCGGCGACGAAGGGCTGAGCCCGCCGGGCGACACCCCCTGGGCCGGCCGTCCGGCGGGCGGCGTAGTGTTCCGAACCATGCTGCGAGGAGTCTCCGTCGAGCGAAAGTATCCCGTCCCACTGACTCTGCATCAGCTGTGGATGGTGTCGCTGTGCGCACCCGTGAGCCGGGAGGCCAGTGCCTCCCGGCTCACGCTCTACCCGTACAAGCGCGTCAACGACGGGCGCGCCCGTAAATGGCTGACCGAGGAGTGGGAGATCTCCACGCGGCCCGCGCTGCTCGACCGACTCGACGACCTCGCCCGGGTCGGCTACCGGGCCCAGGCCGAGCAGCGCTTCGACGTCTCCCCGCTGGCATGGGACATCGCGCTGTACGTGGACGTGGTCCGCAACGGCTTCGCGGCCGGCCATCTGGAGGAGGCGGACGCCTGGCGGCTGCTGCACCAGATCGTTCCGCAGGCCAGGGGGGCGTACGGCTCCTGGGCGCAGTACGCCCAGGGCTATCTGATGGGCCGTCTGGTCTGGATGGACCTGCTGCGCGGCACCGAGAGCGAGAGCTTCCCGGCGCCGCAAAGCGTCTCCGACGAACACCTCCGGCGGCTGCTGGACCCCGCGAACACCGAGAGCCCGTGGCACCTGGCCCCCTGGGAGGCGATCAGTCACCCGGACCGAACACGCTGAGCCGACCGCCCACCCGACCGCCCGGCCGCCCCGATCCGGCCCGCGTCAGCCCGCGTCAGCCCGCGTGGCCGACACATGGTCGAGGTCTTCGGCCGCCTTGGCGAGCAGGTCCAGCATGGCCAGTTCCGCGCGCGGGGCGTCCTGGTCCCGTAACGCGTCCAGCACCGCGCGATGGCTGGGCACGGGGTCGTCGGCCCCGCCGCGCGCGTGCACCAGCCGGTCCCGCTCGCGCAGCCCGGGCTCCAGCAACAGGTCGAGGCGGGCGAGGAGTTCATTGCCGGTGGCGGCGAGCAGCGCGCGGTGGAACGAGGCGTCGGCCTCCGCCTCGGCTGCGGTGTCCCCACGGGCGTCCGCCATGGCGGCGAGCGCGGCGCCCAGCGCGACGAGGTCGGCCTCGGTGCGGCGCCGCGCCGCGCGGTGGGCGGCGGCGGGCTCCACGAGGGAGCGGACGTCGGCGAGGTCGCGCATCAGCCGCTCCCCGTCCCCCGTCTCCACGCGCCAGCGGATGACATCGGAGTCCAGGAGGTTCCAGGCGGCGCGGGGGCGCACAAAGGTGCCGCGCTTCTGGCGGGCGTCGATCAGCCCCTTGCCGGCGAGGACCTTCAGGGATTCGCGCATCACGGTGAGGCTGACGTCGAGTTCGGCGCCGAGGGCCCGGACGTCCAGGATCTCGCCCCCGGCGAAGTCGCCGCCGACGATACGGGCACCCATCTGCCGCACCACCTGACCGTGCACGCCTCGGCCGGCATAGGACGACATGGGTTTCCTCCTTGTGATTCCAGGACGGTGACTCCAGGACGGCCGGGGCGACGGCGGACGAAGCCCTCACCGCACCGTGAGGGTTAATTATGAATACATCTTGACACCCCTCCGGTGCCCGCCGACCATGGGCCGGACTCCTACCGAAAGGCCGGTTCCCCGTGCCCGTCGCGCCGCCCGACCACCTGCCGGAGAAACTGACCATCTCCCTGTGGGACTTCAGCTGGTACACCCGTACCGGCCCCGGGGAGCCCTTCGCCGACCTCGACCGGGCCTTCGCGGAGGCCGTGGCGCGCGGATACAACACCGTGCGCATCTGCGCCATGCCCTATCTGCTCTTCGGCTCCGGACTCGACACCGGCAAACTCAGGCTGGGCCCCCTGGGCGGCGGATACGGGCAGCGCACCCGCTGGTACGACGTGGGCGGCAGCACCGAGATCGACGGCCGCGCCCACTTGCGCGCACTGTTCGAGGCGGCCCGCCGGCACGACTGCTTCATCATCCTCTCCAGTTGGGAGTACCAGCAGAGCCCGTCGTTCGGCGACGACCGCTCCTGGTACGACGCCCTGATGGCCGTCGATCCCGAGCGGCGCGCCGAAGCCCTCGCCGACGCGCTGGCCGACCTGATCGACTTTCTCGCCGCGGACGGTCTTGACGACCGGATCGCCTTCACCGAACTGCACAACGAGGTCCAGGGCGGCCGGCTCACCCAGGGGCTGACCGGCCCGGACACCGTGGTAGCCCTGCGGCCGCGCCTGGAGCGCGGCCTCGCCCGGTTCCGCGAGCGCCACCCCGGCCGGCCGGTCACCGTCAACTACGCCAAGGTGCCGGTCGGTTCGCTGCGCGGCGTCCCGCGCGACATCGACGTGGCCGTCTTCCATCCGTATGTGTACGGCGTGCTCGACGACCTCATCGACGCCTTCGCCCTGCGCGACCGCTCCCGCCCCTTCCCGCAGGACTTCGCCCGGCAGCACCTGCTCCGCCCCGACGCCCCGGACTTCGCCGACTGGGCGCCGCCGGCCGACGAGCGGTGGCGGCTCGAGGCCACCCTCGTCGGCCGCGAGATCTATGCACACGACTGGTGCGATCCGGCCAAGTGGGACGCCTGGCTGTACGAGCGCTACGCCATGTACCGGTTCGCGATGGAGCAGCGGCTGGTCACCTGGATCGAGGCCGCCGCCGACTGGGCGGCCGGGGCCGGGGTCCCCCTGGTCTTCGGCGAGGGCTGGATCGGCTACACCCCGTTGCACGGCACCTTCGAGGAAGGCCCGGTCGGGGCCGCGTTCTGCCGCCGCGCGGTGGCCGAGTCCTCGCGGGTCGGCGCCTGGGGCACGGTCGTATGCTCCAACGCCGCGCCGCACCACCCGATGTGGCAGGACGTCACACTGCAGCGGGAGTGCAACGCCCTGCTGCTCGGCTGAACCGCGCCGCGACCGGCCCGGTCCGCCACACGCTCACCACTCGGCGAACGAGCCGTCCTGGTGCCGCCAGATCGGGCCGCGCCAATCGGGGGCGCTGCCGTCGGCGGCGCGTACGGCCCGCTCGTCGACCTCGATACCGAGGCCCGGGGCGGTGGGGCGAGCCAGGTGTCCGTCGTGGAAGCGGAACACCTCGCGATCGACGACGTAGTCCAGCAGTTCCGCGCCGTCGTTGTAGTGGATGCCGATGCTCTGCTCCTGGATCAGGAAGTTCGGCGTGGCGAAGGCGATCTGGAGGCCGGCCGCGAGCGAGACCGGGCCGAGCGGGCAGTGCGGCGCGATCGGGATGTCGAAGGTCTCGGCGAGCGAGGCGATGCGCCGGACCTCGGAGATCCCTCCGGCGTGGGACAGATCGGGCTGCAGGACGGCCACGCCGGCCCGGAGGGCGGGCAACACATCGGTGCGCGAGTACAGCCGCTCACCGGTGGCGATGGGCACGGGCGAGCAGGCGACCAGGTCGCCGAGCAGATGGGTGTACTCGGGGAGGACGGGTTCCTCGGCGAACAGCGGGTTGAAGGGCGCCAGATGAGGCAGCACCTTGCGGGCGTTGGCGGCGGTGAAGCGGCCGTGGAAGTCGACGGCGAAGTCGCGGTCGGGGCCCAGCGCCTCCCGCGCGGCGGCGGCCCGGCCCACGACGGCGTCGATGTCACGGACGGTGGCCAGCCGGGCCATCCGCCCCGAGGCGTTCATCTTCACCGCCGTGAAGCCCGCCTCGACCTGGGCGGCCACCGCCTCCCCGAGCCGGTCGGGCTCATCGCCGCCGACCCAGCTGTAGGCACGGACCCGATCCCGTACGGGGCCGCCGAGCAGGACGTGCACGGGCACGCCCAGGGCCTTGCCGGCGATGTCCCACAGGGCCTGGTCGAGCCCGGCCACCGCGCTGGAGAGCACCGGACCGCCCCGGTAGAACGACCCCTTGGTCATGATCTGCCAGTGGTCCTCGACGCGCAGGGCTTCCTTGCCGATGACGAGTTCGGACAGCTCATGGACCGCGGTGCGCACCGTGGCGGCGCGCCCCTCGACGACCGGCTCGCCCCAGCCGACGATCCCTTCGTCGGTCTCCACGCGGCACAGCAGCCAGCGCGGGGGGATGGCGAAGGTCTCCACACGGGTGATGATCAAGGAAGCGCTCCCGGTTCGAGGAGAGTCCAGAGGCAGATATTAAATATTAGTTAATGTGCTCCGCCAAGGAGCGGCATTCGAATGCATGTTTACCGGTGACGGAGCGCTCACGGCGCTAATCTACGTACGCTGTCGTGCACACAACGGGGGTGTCATGAGCGACAACGATCTGCCGGAGCCCAAGGACGACCAACTCCCGCTGCCGCCGGGCTCGGAGGGCGGGCTCATCGCCCCGCCGCCTCTGTCGGCCCAGCCGGGGAAGCCCAACATCTACGACCCCAACGCGCCCGCGCCCAGGCGCCCCCTCGCCCCCGGCGTCCAGGGCCCGGTGCCGCAGAACCTCGCCATCGCCCCCGGTGTGCTGCGCGGAGCGGCGGGCAAGGCGGACGAGGTCTACGACACCCTCCACAAGCAGGCGGCGTCGCTGGAGGAGCCGACCTCCACAGCGGTCAAGGGTGTGCACGGCCTCCAGGTCGAAAGCGCGCTGAGGCGGTCGCACAAGCACTGGGAGGAGCAGGCGGGCACGGTCACCGCCTGGCTCGCCCATATCTCCGAGAGCCTGCGGGCGGCGGCCGATATCCATGTGAAGCAGGACCTGGACACGGGGTACTCGTTCGGCCAGAAGGACCAGCCCCCGCTGTACGACGGCAGCCAACCAGGTCTCTCGTATCCGGCCGGCGACCCGTCGTTCTCGTCGATCTCGAGGTACTGATGGCCACCTTCTACCAGGAGTTCCGATCGGCCGACTTCGGTGGGCTCGACACGCTGGCCACGAAGTGGAAGGGCGTCCACGACAAGATCAAGGACCTGGACGACAAGATCCGTGACGAGGTGCTGAGGCCCCTCAAGGACAAGGGGTACTGGGAGGGCATGGCCGCCCCGTACGCCTGGACGCAGATCGACGACATCCAGCGCCAGGTGACCGCCGCGGCCAAAGTGGCCGACGGGGTGCGCAGGGCCGTCGAGGACGGGGCCGGGGAGCTGAGGGCCGCCCAGAAGCGGCTGAACGAGGCGGTGCGGGAGTTCGGCGAGCAGGGGATGTACATCAACCCCGAGAAGGCCCAGGTGGTCCTGTCCGCGGACTGCACCCCGGAGAATTACGACGCGGACGACGTGAAGAAGGTGAACGCCGCCCAGACCAGACTCAACGGGATCCTGCGGGAGGCGTTCGAGGCCGACCAGAACCTGTCGATCACGCTGATGGAGAACGTCGGCCTGGAGCTGTGGTTCAACGCCGGGCAGGTCCGCACGGACGTCAACCACACCAGCGGCATCAGTACGGACCGCTACGACGCGCTCGGCCGGGACATGGGCGGCCTCGATCCCTTCCCGTCGACCAACCATCTGACGCCGCGCACCCTGCTGACCAACTGGGCGGCCGGGACGGGCGACGACCACTACTCGTTCTCCCAGCACGACCCGTTCGTCGAACAGCTCCGCAAGAGCGAGAGCATGGACGGGATCCGCAAGCAGACCCTGGACGGGTGGAAGGCCGGCCAAGGGGAGGGCACGGCCAGGTACCAGATCTCGGGCATGTCGCTCCCCGAGCAGGTGGGCACGTACGCGAAGGACATGGCCGGCCTGTCCGGCCTCGACAATCTGTGGGGCGGCGACACCAACGAGGCGCAGTCCCTGCTCGGTTCCTACGCAGTCAACTACGTCGTCAAGGGCACCGACCCCGACGGCAAACTCATCGTGCAGTACACGCTGAACAACGACACCGACATGGAGTCGGCCCTGCCCGGCTACCAGAGCTGGCAGGACAAGGCCAACCATGACATCGGGCCCGGTGCGGGGATCGCGGAAACCATGGTCTGGACCGAGCGCATCGACCCGGACGACCACTGACAGACGAGGAACGTCACGCCGCGTCGAGCTCGCCGAGCAGTGCGAAGGACAGGGCGTCGACCGGCCGGGGGTCGGTCGCGGTCTGCTCGCTGTAGGTGTTCACCATCATCACGGCCGCACAGGCGCTCTCCCGGCTGAACGCCGCACAGGTGCTGAATCCGCCGGTGCCGCCGTTGTGCCAGGTCACGGTCCGGCCGCTGGACAGCCGGCTGAGGTGCCAGCCGAGGCCCAGCCGCAGATTGTCATCGGCCGTGAAGTGAGGCCGCTGGGTCAGCTCGATGGCGGCTCGCAGCGGGGAGCGCTCCGGGCGCAGTTGGGCGCCGAGGAAGCGCACCATGTCGTCGGCGGTGCTGTACATCGAGGTACCGGCCGCGCTGAGGACATGGTCGTGCCAGTCGGGGACGGGCTGTCCGGCCATATGTCCGACGACCTTGCGGGATGCCATGTCCGGCCGCAGCGTCGTGGTGGTGTCCGTCAGCCGGAGCGGGTCGGTCACCCGGCGTCGCAGCATCGAATCCACGGCGTCGAAGGCCAGTGCCTGGCCGAGGAGGCCGAATCCGAGGTTCGAGTACGCGTAGGTGCTGCCCGGCTCGGTGGCGAGCGTGGTCTCGCCGAGGCCGCTCGCCAGGTCGTCCAGCGTGTAGCGGGCATACGGGTCGTCAGGATCGGCGCCGGCGAGCAGATTCGGCGGCAGCGAGGGCAGGCCGGAGCTGTGGGTGGCCAGATCGGCCAGGGTGATCCGCCGCGGCCCCCGGTGCGGTACGGGGAACCCGGCGGGCAGCGCCAGCGGCGCGTCCAGGCGGGTGGTGCCCGCGCATACGGCGCGGGCCAGGGCCGTGGCGGTGAGCGTCTTGGTGATCGAGCCGAGTTGGAAGACGGTCCTGCCGTCCGGCGCCGAGGCGCCGGGGCCCTCTCCCCCGCCCGCGACATGGGTGCGGGTGCCGTGGATGACCCCGCAGACCACGCTCGGGCTGCCGGCGTCCAGCGCACGGCTCACATACCGACGCACCAGGGCGGGCAGGTCGTCGGCCGCCGCGGCGTTGCCGGGCAGTAATGACGCCCCCGCCGCCGTCGTCGCCACGGTGAGGAACTTCCTCCGCTGCATGGGTTACTCCCCTGTCGTTCGGTTGCTTGTCGGTACCACCGCGGACAGCACGACGAGCAGCGGCACCACCTTGCCCGCGGGGACCTGGTAGTGGCCGCGCCCCTCGGCCTGAAGCCAGCCGGTGGCGGTGAGTTGTTTGAGGTGGTGGTACAGCTGGCCGGTGGTGTGCAGGCCCGCGGCCTCCTGGAGCTCCGCCGCGGACCGGGTGCCGCACAGCACGGCGCGCAGCAGGGTCAGCCGGACGGGGTGACCCAGCGCGGCCAGCGGCGCGGCCGCCTCCGGCCAGGCCGCCCCCAACAGCCGGTCCGTCTCCGCGCCTTGCTGCCATTCGCATCGCTCGCCCGTCGGCAGGTTCAGCGCGCCGGTGAACAGCACCTGGCCGGGCCCGGTGAGGCGGCGGCGCAGCCCTTCGAGGGCCCAGAACACTTCGTCCCGCTGCGTCTGCGGCTCGGCTTCCAGCCGCGACACCCGCTCTTCGAGCGCGGCGAGCCGTCGCTCCAGGGACTCATCAGCCATAGGACAGAGATTACGGTATTCCGTAATAACAGAGCAAGTTGATAACCGGACCCCAGCTCAGAGCTTTTGCTCGACCGAAGAGACCAAGCGGCCCTCAGTAAAGGTCGGATGAAAGAGCGTTCGGAGCCTTGACGGGCGTATTGGTCCAGTCCATGGTGAGAGGCGTTCCGGCGTGCCCCGGGGGCGGGAGCGAACCGCGCCCCGCCGCATGCCACGCACCTTCACGCAGGACCGCCCTGGCCCCTTCATCGCGGTCCGTCCGCACCGCGTGTGTCATCGGTTGACATCCTCAGAAGGAAACCAACGAACATGACCGAACACGCTCCACGCCATTTCAGCCGTCGGGCGGTACTCGGCTCCATGACCGCGGCCGCCGTCGGCTCTTCGCTCGCCATCGGCCAGACGGCCTCGGCGGCGCCCAGGGCGCTGGCGACGCCCCGCGCGCCGCAGTTGCTCTGGCACCCGGACCCGGCCGGCGATGGACTCAAGGCATTCGAAGGCATCGAGGCCGACCGCGGGAACGCCCACCCCGATCGGGACTATGTCGTTGTCGAGGGCGGTGACCACTACCGCTTCAACATCTGGAAGGACGACCGGGACACCACCGGCGACGGGGACCGTCAGCGCACCGAGTCCAAGGGCATGGTGCAGGGCGGCACCAAGCTGAAGATGCGTGACGGCGAGACCTGGAGCATCAGCTACGAGATGTTCATGCCGACCTCGCTGCACGGCACCAGCAAGTTCACGCATATCTTCCAGACCAAGACGCCGGTGGACAACGGGGGCCCGTACGTCGTCCTGGATCTGGGCCGCAGCGGCAGCACGGAAACCCTGCGGGCCCGCGCCTACGCCAACTCCGGGTCGCCGGATATCGCCTCGACCAATCTGTCGCCGCTGCGCAACAAGTGGATCACCATCGAATGGACCTTCACCATCGGATCGAGTGGCAAGGCGGGATTCGTGGCCCGCAATGGCACCGGCTCCAGCGCTCCGGTGGCGGTCCAGGGCAGTATGTCCAATGTGAAGATCCCGGATCAGGACGACTATGTCCGGCCCAAGTGGGGCATCTATCGGTCGGTCGAAAGCGCCTCGTCGGACATCCTCGACACCTACTTGCTCTTCCGTAACTTCAAGGCGTCGAAGGGTGCCTGAGTCTCCGGCAGCAGTGTGAAACCAGCGAATGTGGGGTCGGTGGCAGCCGGCCCCACATTCTCATGTTCACGACAGTCGGTCAACGGCGGGTCAAGCGTAAAGGTCCGGATGCCCTCTTGTGATCCTGCGTACGCTCGGGAATGCTCGTCAGGGTGTTAAGCAGGAAAGCGGAGTAGAGATTTTTCTGCTCCCTGTTCACTTGAGCGAGGTGAAGGGTTCATCATGCTCACCATCACCAAAGAGTTTCGCTTCTCCGCAAGCCATCAGCTGGATCATTTACGATCCGGCCATCCATGTGGCCGACTGCACGGCCATAACTATGTGGTCGTCCTGGAACTGTCCGCGGCACCGGAGGATCTGACACTTCCGGGTTTCGTACGGGACTACGGCGACCTCTCCGCCTTCGGGAAGTGGGTGGACGAGACACTGGACCACCGGCATCTCAACGATGTGCTGGACGGGGTGAATCCCTCGGCCGAGAACATCGCCATGTGGCTCCACGAGAGGTGGGTCAAGGAGTTCCCCGAACTCACCGCCGTACGCGTGTCGGAGACCCCCAAGACCTGGGCGACATACCGCCCTTCCCTGGGCGGAGAGAACACGCCCGGGTGACCGCGGACCGGGGTCCGGTCCTTGATGGAGGACACGAGAGGGGGTGGTGAACATGACGGCACCGAAGCTCGTGGTCAACGAGATCTTCGGGCCCACCTAGGGCCGTACAGGGAGAAGGACCCTCAACGGGCACGTCCTGCGCCTTTCTGCGGCTGGGCGGCTGCAATCTGGACTGCCGCTGGTGCGACACTCCGTACACCTGGGACTGGAAGGGCGTCTCGGACACCGGGATCGCCTACCGTCCGGCCGAGGAACTGCACGCGATGGACCCGGCCGATGTGGCCCGGCGGCTGCTGGCCTTCGGCGTCGGGCTGATCGTCATTTCCGGCGGGGAACCGCTCAACCAGCAGGCCAGGCTGGAGCCCGTGATCCGCGCGCTGCGCGAGGCGGGGATCGCGGTGGAGATCGAGACCAATGGGACGGTGGCCCCGCAGGCCGCGCTGGCCGCGGCGGGAATCCGGTTCAATGTGTCGCCGAAGCTCGCTCACTCGGGGATCGCCGAGAAGCGCCGAATCGTCCCGGCGGTGCTCGGCGAGTTCACCCGGCTTCCCGGCACGGCCTTCAAGTTCGTCTGTGCGACCGCGTCCGACCTGGAAGAGGTGGACGCGCTGGTGGCGCGACACTCGCTGAAGAACATTTGGATCATGCCGCGCGGACAGTCCCCCGAGGAGATCGACGAGGGCATCCGCACACTCGCGGACGAGGTCGTCGGCCGGAAGTGGAATCTGTCCGGGCGGCTGCACGTGACCATATGGGGCAGCAAACGAGGTGTTTGATGAGCAGTGGAATTGACGAATTGCCGGGGGACGAGCAGATCGCACCGAGCGTGGCGCCACAGGATCCCCTGGAAATACTCGCCCGGCAGCTCCTTGTGGAGATCGGTGAGGATCCCGAACGGGAAGGGCTGCGCGACACTCCGGCACGCTACGCGCGTTGGTGGCGCGAGTTCACCCAGTACGCTCCCGGCTCGACCGACACCGTCTTCGAGTCCAGCTGCAGCGGTGATCTGGTGGCCGTCTCGGGTATCCATGTGTGGTCGCTGTGCGAACACCACCTCTTACCGTTCTCGTGCCGGGTGACCATCGGCTACCTCCCCCGCGGGCAGGTGCTCGGCCTCAGCAAGTTCGCCCGGATCGCCCATCAGCACGCCCACCGGCTGCAGTCGCAGGAGCAGTTCTCGCAGGACGTCGCGGACGACATCGAAAAGCTCACCGGATCGCCGGACGTCGCCGTGATCGGCAAGGGCGAGCATCTGTGCATGGCCATGCGCGGCATCCGCACCCCCGCCACCATGACAACGGCCGTGTGGCGCGGCGCGCTCCAGGACGGCGCCCTGCGCACCGAGTTGCTCACCCTCACCAGCGAATCGTTCCGCGGCGTCGGCTTCTGAGCCTCGCCACCCTTTGAGAGGAGCAGATATCCCGATGCGCGTAAGTGAACCTCCGCGGACCGGGCTGAGCTTCGACGATGTGCTGCTGGTGCCCCAGCGCACCCCGCTGGCCAGCCGTCGCCAGGCCGACACCGCCTCGGAGCTGCTGCCGGGCGTCGTCCTGCGCACGCCCGTCATCTCGGCGAACACCCAATGGTGCACGGGCGACCGGATGGCCGTGGCCATGGCGTTGAACGGTGGCCTGGGCGTGCTCCACCGCATGCAGACGGTGGAGCAGCAACTGGAGCACCTGGACGCGGTCAAGGCCCACCGGCCGGAGGAGGGTTCGGCTGACCGGGCGACCCTCGCCGCCGACGGCCGACTGCTGGTCGGCGCCGCGGTGGGCGTCTCGGGCGGCTGGCGGGAACGCGCCGAGCGCCTGGTCGAACACGCGGTGGACATCCTCTTCGTGGACGTCGCCCACGGCCACAGCGACCAGGTGATCGACGCGGTGGCGAAGCTGCGGGCCGCCTACCCGCGGCTGCCGCTGGCCGCGGGAAACGTGGCAACGGCCGCGGGGGTCACAGACCTCGCAGAGGCCGGCGCCGATGTGGTGAAGGTGGGCATCGGCCCCGGCGGGGTGTGTACGACGCGGCTGGTGGCCGGGACCGGGGTCCCCCAGCTCACCGCGGTCATGGACTGCGCCGCCGCGGCGGCCGAGCGCGGGGTGCGGGTCATCGCGGACGGCGGCATCCGGCAGTCGGGCGATATCGCCAAGTCGCTGGCGGCCGGGGCACACGCGGTCATGCTGGGCTCCGCGCTGGCGGGGGCCGATGAGAGCGCGGCCAGCCCGGTGACCCGGGACGGACGCTCGTACAAGGTCAGCAACGGGTTCGTCTCCCTGGGCATGAAGCTGACGCTGCGCCATGCGGCCGGCGAGAAGATCACCCGGGAGGAGGTCGACGACTATGTTCCGGAGGGCACCGAGGCGACCTTCCCCGCCACCGGCCCGCTGGCCAGAACGCTCCGCCAGCTCATGGGCGGGGTGCAGTCGGCGATGAGCTATTCGGGGGCGCGGGACGTCACCGCTTTCCGGGAGCGCGCCGAGTTCATCCGGGTCACCTCCGCGGGCCGGGCGGAGAACCGTCCGCACGCGCGCGAGCGCTCGGAGCAGATCGATATCGACCATGTCACCCGGGCGGTGGGCAATGACTGACTCCGGCAACACGGCGCGCCCCACGGTGGCCGGTGAGCGGCCCGGTATGTGGTCCCGGCAAGGGCCCTACCTCCTGGACTGGGTCTCCTTCGGGGAGCTGGTCGGGGACATCGCCGCACAGCTCCGGGACGAGGACTTCCGGCCGGACGCGGTGCTGGCGGTGGCCCGTGGCGGGCTCACCCCGGCCGGCTTCCTCACCTGCGCCCTCGATGTGCCCGTCCACCACACCATCCGCGTGCGCAGGACCGCGGACGACACCCGTTACGCCGCGAAACAGGCGCCGGTCATCGACATGGGCGCACCGCCCGCGCTGGGCCCGGGAGACCGGGTGCTGGTGGTGGACGACATCGTCGGCACCGGCTCCACGGCCGAAGTGGTGCTGGCCTATCTGGCGGACGCCGGGGTGGCCCGGTCCGATGTGCGCTTCGTCTCGGTGGTCCGCAACCACCAGTCGGGCTATGTGCCCGACTACTGTCCCGCGGTGATCGACGACTGGATCGTCTTCCCATGGGAGACCGACCGGGAGTCCACCGCGGACTGCCGGCCGTTCCCCGCCACCGCACGGGAGGCGCGCCCATGACGGCCGGCGGGCCGCGGGGACTGCCCGGCCGCGGTCTCGTCCCGGTGGACAGCGCGGCCGAGCTGTCCCTCCCCGCCTGTTACGACGCGGTGGACCTCTACACCTGTGACGCCCCGCTCAGCAGTCGAGTGGAGGTGGCGCGCACCCTCGCGGAGTTCGAGCAGTCGCTGGGGACGCGTCCGACGACGGTGTTCACCAATGTCGTGGAGCGCCCGGGCGGCCGGGTGCTCGGCCACCCGTATCCGCGGGCGGTGCTGCTCGCCGCGCTCGGCACCACCGAGGAGAAGCGCCTGGCGGAGATGTCCGACCGGCTGGCGGGCCCCGCACACCCGCCGCATGAGGCCCAAGGAGGCAGTCCTCGCGAGGAGTTGGGCGATCTGCTGTACGCCCTGCCGATCCTCCAGCACCGCCCCGGCGACGCCGGCCCGTACATCACCGCGGGCGTGGGGGTGACCACCCGGCCCGACGGCCGCGGCGTCAACCTCGGCTTCTACCGGATCCAGGTGGTGGCCCCCGACGAGGTCCGGATCTTCCTGGATCCGCGCACCGACGGCCACCGCAATCTGCTGGCCTGGCTGAAGACCGGGCAGCCGATGCCCATCTCCGTGTTCCTGGGCGCGGATCCGGCCATCAGCGTGGTGGCGGCCTCACGGCTGCCCGCCGAGGGCGACGACTACGAGATCGCCTCCCGACTGCTGGGGCGCCCGCTCGGGCTCGGCGGCAGCCCTCCGGTGCCGGACGACGCCACCCATGTCATCGAGGGACACGTCCTGGCCAGGGATGAAGTCGAGGGACCGTTCGGCGAGTTCAAGGGCTATTACGCGGAGGCCCGGCGCAGCAATGTGATGACCGTCGGCAAGGTCACCGCCCTGCCCGGGGCGCCGTTTCCCACCATCGTGGCGGGGGCCACCTCGGGTCTGACCCTGATGAGCTTCCAGAACGAGTATCTGATGTACGCGCACCTGCGTGGTCAAGGTCACCATGTGCGGTCGGTACGCTACTCGCTCAAGGCCAGGGGGGAGTTCGTGGCGTACATCGAGTCCGACGAGCCCAGCCAGGAGCTCGTCACGGAGGCGATGGCGTTCGATGTGCGCTCAAAGGTGATCATCTGTGGCCCGGACCTGTCGAACCCCGGGCAGGCGCTGGCCACCTACGGATTCACCACGCGGACGGAACCGTACCGCCGCAAGGGGAAGGTGGAGGGGGAGCGCGTGGGCCTGGCCTTGGTCATTCCGCCCGAAGGGCGGCCCACCGAGTACTGAATGAGGACATCAGCATGAGCCGTTTCGACCGTGTGCTGCCCGCCGCCCTGTTGGTGGTGCCGGGGCCCGGCCGTACCGTGACCTTCGTCCACCAGCTCAAGGGGCCGTACGCCGGGAGCTGGCTGCTGCCGGGCGGGGGCATCGAGCCGGGTGAGGCGGCGGAGGAGGCGGCGCGGCGGGAGGCTCACGAGGAGACCGGCATCCTCGTGGACTCCTGCTCGCTCTTCGCCGTCTATGAGTTCACCGGCAAGTGGGATCAGGGCAACTACCACTTGCTGATGTTCGCCTGCCTCGCCGATCGCGCGTACGAGCTGCCCGAGGGCTTCTCGGGGCACAACGTGGGCGAGGTCCGGCAGGGCAGCGTCGACGACTTCCCGATGCACTCCACGGATCTGAAGATCCTCACCGACGCCGGGCTCGCGTCGTACGACCACGAGGTCATCGCGCGCGCCCTCGCCGAGGACGGCATCACCATGCGTGCGCACCGGGTGGATTCGACCGTCACGTCCGGGTGACGCTCGCCGCGCGGACGAGGGCCGAAGACAGGGCGTGACAGGTGCTCTGCGGGCATGCGATGGTCACCCGGGCCGCGCGCAGCCCCTGGGCCAGGGCATCCCGCGGCGTCCGACCGGCCACCAGGGCGGCGACGAAGGCCGAGGCCAGCGCGTCGCCTGCGCCCGTGTCATCGGTGCATACGCCCGGCTCGGCCGGGAGGTGCACCGGCCCGGGGGCGGCCGCGGACGCCAGGGCAGCCCCGCGGGCTGCGTCGGTGACCACGACCACCCCGGGGCCCCGGCGCATCAGCAGCTCGGCCTGCTCGGCGGGCCCGGTCGGCGCGCCGGGGTCCTGTCCCAGCAGCGCGCCCGCCTCCCCGGTGTTGAGGACCAGTACGTCGTAGCGGGGCAGCAGATGGGCGCGCGGCCCGAAGTCGGCCTGCCGGGTGGGCAGGCAGCACACCGGGACCGCGTGCCGCCTGGCCTGCTGCGACACCCACACCAACAGCCCCTCGTCGAGCCCGCCCTCCATCACCACCGCCCCCGCCGTGGCGATGCGCGCGGCCAGCTCCGGACCGCACAGCGCCTTCCCCAGGGCCGGGTCGGGGAGGGCGATACGCGAGGAGATCTGCGATCCGTGGGCGTCCAGCGTGACGTCGAACCGTCCGACGCCGTCGGCGACGCGCCGTACGTGGAGGGCGACGCCCAGCCGGGTCAGGGCGCCCTCCAGCTCCGCCGCGTCCGCGCCGAAACCGGACAGGCCGGTGAAGGTGACCGGGTGGCCGAGCCGGGCCACGTTCGTGGCGACATTCCGGCCGACGCCGCCGTGGTGCCGCTCCATGGACCACACCGTTTCGCCGCGGCCCGCTCCGCGTTCGAGCAGCCCCGCGGCGAAAAACTTACGGTCCATCACCAGGGAACCGAGCACAAGAATGCCGGAGCGCGGCACGGACCCGGCATCTGCTGCCACCATGTCGAGCGATACCCCCTGAGTTTCCGCACGATGTATGTCGTTGGCCGACCCGTTGACCCGTTCAGCCGTTGACCGGTTGACCCGTAAGGAAAGGTTTTTGACCCATGGGCAGGAAGAGCGACACCACTGATACCGCAGAAGCAGGGATTCCGGAATCCGATGAGCAAATGAGCCACGCATATTGGTGGTATTTCGCTTTAATTTACCTGTCGGGCGTCATGGCTGCCACCAGCATCGGCAGAATCACCCCCGTATCCGTTGACCTCGAGAACGACTTGGGGCTCTCCCTGGGACAAGTCGGCCTGGTCGCCTCCTCGGTCACCGCGGTGGCCGCCGTGCTCGGGCTGGCGGTGAGCGTCGCGCTGCGCCCCCTGGACCCGAGACGGACGCTGATCGGTGGCCTGGTGGTGATGGGACTCGCGGGGCTGCTGGTCTCCCGGGCCGACGGGTTTCCGCTGCTGCTCGGCGGACGGCTGGTGGAGAGCATGGGCTATGTGGTCGTCGTGATCGCGGCCCCGGTGCTGATCCTGGGGCTCGGCGACGACGAGCGCCGCACGGTGGCGCTGGCGGTCTGGGGCACCTTCATGCCGGTGGGGCTCGCGCTGGGCGCGTTCGGCGGCGGGCTGCTGTCCGCGGGGTTCGGCTGGCGAACCTCGCTGGTGGTCGCCGCGGCGGCCACCCTCGCGGTGGCCGGTGCGGCGCTGTACCTCCCCGGGACCGGCGCCCGGCAGGCCGGACCGGAGCCGGAAGGGCCGGCCGACGGGGCGGTGGCAACGGAATCCCGTGCTGGGGATGGAGACGGCCCCGGTGGTCGCTGGGCACGCGCCCGCAGGCTGGCCCGCCCGGTCGCGCTCGGCGCCGGCTTCGCCACCATCAGCGCCACGATCGTCACCTTCGTCGCGCTGTACCCCACGTATCTGCACGACGAGTTCGACGTGCCCACCGCGGCGGCCGGAACGCTCACCGGAAGCGTGTCCTTCGCCGGGGTCGCGGGGGGCTTCGCGGCGAGTGTGCTGCTGCGCCGCGGGGCGCGCATGAAGTACCTTTTCACGGCTGCCCTGTTGATGCCGGTCGGCGCCTTCGCGGCGTTCGGTTCGACGGGCGGGCTGGGCATCTCGATGACCAGCGCGGTGCTGATCGCGGTCACCAACGAGTTGGTCGTCGCCACCGTCTTCGCGGCCCTCCCCCTCGTGGTGAGGACTAGCGCCGACGTCGGCATGGCCAACGGTCTGGTGGCCCAGCTCGGCAGCGTCGGTTCGCTCGCGGGACCACCACTGGTGGGTCTGGTCGTCACGGCGGCGGACGGATGGTGGGCGGTGGGCCCGACGCTGCTGGTGGGGTGCGCGGTCGGCGTCGTGCTGCTGCGCGCCGCGGTGGGCAGGGGACAGCAGACGTGACCGGTTCGGGCGGGAGGGGCGAGGAGCAGCATGACCATCAAGTACGTCGTCTTCGACTGGGCGGGGACACTCACTCCGTGGCACACGGTGGACGTGGCGGGAATCTGGCTGGAGACCGCGCGCGAGATCGACCCGGACGGCGCGCCGGACCTCGCCGAGCGGCTGTTCCAGGCCGAGCGGGAGCTGATGGCCCGCTGCCGGGACACGCAGTGCTCGGCCACCCTCGACGAGGTGTTCCGCGCCGTGGACGTGGTCCCGGACGGCACGGCGATCGCGACCTACCGACGGGCCTGGGAGGAGCACACCTACCTCGACCCGGAGGGCGCGGAGCTGCTGCGCACCCTGCGTGAGCGGGATCTGGGGGTCGGGGTGCTCTCCAACACGCTGTGGTCGGCCGACTGGCACCATGAGATCTTCGAGCGGGACGGCGTCCACGACCTGATCGACGCCGCGGTCTACTCCAGCGAAGTGCCCTGGACGAAGCCCAATCCGCTCATCTTCGAGCTGATCGCCGAGCGGCTGGGCGCCGAGGACCCCGGCGCGTGCGCGTTCGTCGGCGACAGGCTCTTCGAGGACATCTACGGTGCGCGGCAGGCCCGTATGCGCACCATCTGGGTGCCCCACAGCGCCATCCCCGAGGAAGAGCGCGGATCGGACTCGGCGGCGCCGGATGCCACCGCGCACACCCTCAAGGACGTGCTGACGGTGCTCGATTCCTGGGCGGCGCAGCGGCCCACCGGCTGACCGCCACCGTCCGGGGCAGGTCGCGCTCGGTGCGCATGGGGCCCAGCATGAGGAGCAGCCAGCTGGGCGCGAACAGGGCCGTCATGATCCACATGGCGGGGCGGAGCCCGACGACGTCGCCGAGGAGTCCGCCGAGCAGGGAGCCGAGCGGAATGGTGCAGTGGTTGAGGACCATGGCCGTCGCGACGACCCGCCCCAGCAGATGGGGCGGGCAGTAGCTCTGCCGGAAGCTGCCCACCACCACGTTGCACGCGACGATCCCCAGCCCCACCATGAACGCGCCGATCGCGAAGAACGGCAGACCGGCCCCCGGTGCGGTCAGCGGCAGCAGCAGTACGAAGGGGCTGGTGAGCGCCAGCAGGACCAGCGTCCCGCGGGCCGTCCCGAAGTGTCGGCCGACGGGGCCGGCCAGCGCGGCGCCCAGGATGCCACCGAGGCTGCCGACCATGATCAGAACACCGACGGTGGCGGGGGTCGCGTGGACCGTGCGCACCAGGAACGCGACCTGGACCGCCTGATACCCCATCAACGCCAGGTTGGCCACGGCCCCGAACGTCACCATCGGCCGCAGATAGCGGTCGCGGGCGACGAAACCGAAACCCTCGCGTATCTGCCGGCGCAGCGTGACTTCGGGGGCGGGGGCCTCCGGGTCCGGTTCACGGACCCGGAGCAGGGCCAGGCACACGCTGGAGACGATGAAGGTCATCGCGTCGATCAGCAGTCCGAGGACGGCTCCGAATGCCTGCGCGACCAGGCCGGCGGCTCCGCGGCCGACCACCTGGGTGCCGGACTCGCTGCCCTGGAGTTTCGCGTTTCCCTCGAGCAGGTCGCGGCCGTGGAGCACGACGGGTATGTACGCGTGGTACGCGGTGCTGAAGAACACCGAGGCCACTCCGCACACCAGGGCCACCACCAGCAGATGGGGATAGGTGAGCGCGTCCAGCCAGGCGGCGAGGGGGACGCTCGCGTACATGACGGCCGAGACGAGATTGCAGGCGATCATGACGGGCCGCTTGCGGAGCCGGTCCACCCACGCGCCGGCCGGTAGCCCGATCACCAGCCACGGCAGCCAGACGGCCGCGGTGAGCAGGCCGACGGCGAAGGTGTCGGCCCGTAGCACCACCACCGCTATCAGGGGCAGCGCCACCATGGTGATGCTGTTGCCGAGGCCACTGGCGGTCTCGCCCGTCCACAACAGCCGGAAGTCCCGTTGCCTGAGCACCCCGAAGCGGCGGCGCTCGGCGACCTCGGCCTGACTCGTCGTGTCCATGCTCGCGAATCATGCCATGCGGGGCCGTGGTCGAGGCTCGCCCTTTCTTTCGCCGCCGCGGGGCGGCTGAGCAGGTGTCAGAGGTTCCACTCGCGGTCGGTGGCCCATTTCTCGAGGGTGTGCCAGCCGACCTCGGGGTAGTCCCGGCGCAGTCCGTCGATGTCCACGTCCAGCCCGGTCTCCTGGAAGTAGCGGAACATGGCGGCCAGGTCGCCGGAGTAGCTCTCGGCGACCGTCAGCGGCACCTCTCGGTGGCGGATCTCGCGACCGCTCGCGGCGCCGATCGCGGCGGCGATCTGCTCGGGTGTCCGCCACTGCGCGGCGATGTCGATCCGGCGCCCGCCGAACTCCGCGGGGCGGCTCAGCGCCAGGGCCGCGAAGGCGCCGATGTCCCTCGCGGCGATCAGCGGCAGCGGGCGCCCGGGGGGCATGGGCAGCGCGAAGACACCCTCGCGGAGCGATTCCATGGTCCAGCCGTTCGCATAGTTCTCCATGAAGACACCGGGGCCGATCACGGTCCATGTCACATCGAGGGTGGCCAGGTGTCGCTCGATCCGCCACTTGCTCTCGAAGTGCGGGATACCCGTGGACCGGTCGGCGTTGGCGGCGGAGGTGAACACGATGTGCCGCACCCCGACGGCGACCGCCGCGTCCAGCAGGGCGGTCCCCTGGCGGATCTCGGCGGAGAGGTCGCTGCCGAACGGCGTGGACATCGCGAAGAGCGCTCCGGTGTCGGCGAGCGCGGTGGCCAGGGATGCCTCGTCGTCGAAGTCGGCCCGGACCACCTCCGCGCCGAGAGCGCGCAATTCGGCGGCGGCGGGTGTGGCGGGGTCGCGGGTGAGCGCGCGGACCGGACGGCCGAGCTGAAGCAGTGCGCGGGCCGCGGCGCCGCCTTGGGCACCGGTGGCGCCGGACACGGCCACCGGGAGAGAGATATTCATCTGCGTCACGCAGATAACGTACGGCACATTGACTGCGTGACGCAAATGTTTATCCGCCGAACCGTCGGGCGAGGGCGGTGACTAAGATGTCTGCGTGGCGCAGCGGACGCAGGGCACTTCGGCCGCGCCCGGCACGGAGACGCACCGCGCGGAGACGCGGCACAACGACACAGAGGCGCGGGAGGCCCTGCCGATGGCACGCGAAGACCTGATGACAGAGCTGGGGTCGGCGTCCCGGCGCTATATGGCCTCGTACATCCTGTTCAACCAGGCGGTGGCGGACCACCTGGGGATGCACCCCACCGATCTGCAGTGTCTCAACCTCCTCACGCTCGAGGACGGTCCCGTCACCACCGGGCGGATCGCCGAACTGACCGGGCTGACCAGCGGTTCGGCCACCCGGCTGGTCGACCGGCTGGAGAAGGCGGGCCAGGTCACCCGCCGCCGGGACGAGCAGGACCGGCGGCGGGTCCTGGTGGAGGTGGTGCCCGGGGCGATGGAGCGGTTCGGCGCCGTGTGGCGGGAGCTGGGCGCGGGCTGGGAGGAGCTGTTCCACGAGGACAGCGAGGCCGATCTCGCCGTGCTGCTGCGCCATATGCGCAGGACCACCGAACTGGCGCGCCACCAGATGGCCCGGCTCGCCGAGCGGTCCGCAGCACACTGACCCGGCCGGGCCGCGAACCCTGGGCGCTTCCTCCATCTGACGGTGGCCGAGAACCGGGGGCGATGGCCCGGCATCAACTGCGTAAGATCGTCAACGATTCGGCGGTCTGACCCGTCCGGCCCGGCGTCGGGCGCGGGAAGCCGTCCCGCGGCGCCCCGCACCCGGCGCGCCGCCCGCTCGCCCGGTGGGCCCGCACCGGGCAGCACACACACCGGGCGAGCGGCCCGTGGCTGAGACGAGGAGGAACACGCGTGAGCCGACAGCCGCAGGATGACCAGGTCGCCGCTGCCGCCGCGGCGCTCAAGGCCGCGGGCGTCGCCGACACGGACGCCGCGCGCTACACGCCCCTGTCCGGCGGCACCTACAACACCGTGGTACGCGTCGACCTCGACAACCACCGGCAGTGGGTGGTGAAGGTCCCTCCGCCCACGGACACCCCCCGGCTCGGCTACGAGCACGAACTCCTGCGCGGCGAAGTGCTCTTCTACACCTCGGCGGCCACGGCGGCGGACGTCCCGGTCCCCGAGGTCGTACACAGCGAACTCGATCCGCACGCGGCCGGCGGGCCCTATCTGATCAGCACCCTGCGCCCCGGCACACCATGGCATGAGATCTCCGGGACGATCCCGGACGGCGAGCGCCGTCGGCTCAGGGAAGAGCTCGGGCGGCTGGTGGCCCGCCTCCACACCGTGGCCGGAACCGGCTTCGGCTACCCCGCCGAGCCCTTCGGCCCGCCGGCGGCGAGCTGGCGGCAGGCCTTCACGGGGATGACGGACGCGATACTCGACGACGCCGAGCGCTACCGTGCCGCGCTGCCCGTGCCAGTGGCCCGCGTCAGGGGGCTGTTCGCCGCGGTGGCGGGCGTACTCGACGACGTGGTCACGCCCGCCCTGGTGCATTTCGACCTGTGGGACGGAAACCTGCTGCTCGACGGCGAGGTCGGGGCCCGAACGCTCAGTGGCGTCATCGACGGCGAGCGGATGTTCTGGGGCGATCCGGTGGCCGACTTCGTCTCGCTGGCGCTGCTGGGAAACGTGGAGGACGATGCGGACTTCCTGTCCGGATACGCCGCGGTCGCCGGTCCGCCGCGCTTCGACGATTCCGTACGGCTGCGCCTGGCGCTCTACCGCGCCTATCTCTATCTGATCATGCTGGTCGAGGCGGTGCCCCGGGGCTATTCGCCCGAGGAGTCGGCCCGTACCCAGCAGCGTGTGACACCGCATCTCCTGGCGGCCCTGCGGGACATGGAGGCGGACGGCGGATGATCTCGGCGTGGTTCGACTACGCCACGGAGCCGGGTCCGATCGCTCCGCGATCGTGAGGACGGCGGAGCGGGCCCGGACCGGCGTTCCGCCGTGCCGCCCCAGGTGCGACGCTGAGAGGAGACGCCACTCCTTGGCGACCACGCACCCGGGAGGAGAGCCCCGAGATGACGAACCACACCCCCGAGCAGGGTGCCGGAACCCGCCCGAGCACCCTGGACACGCACAGCGAGGAGGAGCGGCTGCGGCTGCTGGAGACGCATGTGCAGACCCTGGCGGACGCGGTCCGGGCGCTGGCGCAGGGCCTGGAGAACATTCCGACGCAGGACGACGCACCGGCGGCGGAGGCGGCGGCCCGCGGCGCCCGGCTGGCCCATGAGCTGCTGCTCTCGCAGGGCCTGTAAGCCCCGGGCGGCGCCGGCGCGCCCGTCTCTCCGGAAGGCGGCAACCTATCGGGCCGGGGCGGCGACGTAGAGCCGGAGGCCAGGACGGACCGGTGAAGGGATGGGCCCAGTGAAGGTCAACAAAGCCGTGACGGTGCTGCTCGGCGCGGTGTCCCTGGCGGCGGTGGGCGCGCCGCGGGCATTACCCGCGGCGCCCGCCGCCGCCGCGGCGCGGCAGATCGTCGTGGCCGTGGGCGGGCACGACACCGGCGCGGGCTCCCTGGAGGACCCGCTGGCCACCATCCAGGCGGCGGTGGACCGAAGCGGGCCCGGAGACACCATCGCGGTCCGCGGCGGCACCTACGAGCTGACCGACAACATCACGATCGCCACCTCCGGTAAGGCGGGCAGCCCCATCACGCTGACCAACTACTCCGGTGAGCACGTCGTCATCGACGGCGAACGGCTGCCCGCCAGCCACACCCCGGTCGGCGGCTCCATCCCCCGGGCCGAGCGCGGGGCCATCCACCAGGAGGCCTCGTACTGGCGGATCCGGGGTCTGGAGATCGTCCACGGGCCGTACGGGATCTACTGCGCCGGCTGCAACGACAACGAGTTCACCGGGCTGACCACGCGCGACAACTACGAGTCCGGTTTCCAGCTCCAGGGCGCCTCCAGCCGCAACCTGATCGCGAACCTCGACTCGTACGGCAACCGCGACCCGCGCAAAAACGGCGAGAGCGCCGACGGCCTGGCCATCAAGGAGGGTCAGGGCGAGGGCAATCGGGTCCGCGGGGCCAGGCTGTGGAACAACGCGGACGACGGCTTCGACGCCTGGGAGTTCACCTCCCCCATCGCCATCGAGAACACGATCGCGTACGGCAACGGGTTCAACCGGTGGAACTTCCCCGACTTCACCGGTGACGGAAACGGCTTCAAGATGGGCGGCGGTGGCGATGTGGACCCGCCCGCCGACCATTCGCTGCGCAACGCCCTCGCCTTCGGCAACGCGGCGCACGGCATCACGGACAACGGCAACCCGGGCGCCCTCGCCATCTCCCGCACCACCACCTACCGCAACGGCGGCAGCGGCTTCCGGACGGACCGGTCGCGCGCCACGCTCACCGCGAACCTCTCGCTACTGGACACCGAGCCGGTCCAGCTCGGCAGCTCCACCTCAAAGGGCAACTCCTGGGACCTGGGCGGGGTGTGGAACGAGGGCTCGGTGCTGAGCACCGACCAGGCGAAGATCACCGGACCCCGTGCGGCGGACGGCTCGATCCCGTCCTCGACCTTCCTCGTCCCCCGCGACGGCTCGGCCCTCGGCGCCCGCTTCTGACACCACGCGGGTCAGGCCCCGTCTCAGCAAGCCGGGAGACAGAGCCGGTTAGTCCGGTTCGGAGCGGGGGACGAGTGTCCTTGACGGACGGGCCCAGACCGCGCGATGCGGCGCCATGACGGGATACGTATGGGATACGGGGCACGCAAGATCGAGCGAGCGGCGGCCCCGGAAGGCTGCCCGGTACGGCGGCGGCCCGACGGGGTCTGGCAGGTGCGCGGATACGCGGAGGCCCGCGCCGTGCTGCGCAGCACCGGCACCGTACAGGCCGGCCTGGGCATCGAGACCGTGGAGAAGCTGCCGTCGGGGCTCCGGCGGCCGGTGCTGTACCGGGACGGCCCCGAACACCGGGAACACCGGCGGCAGACCGCCCGGTTCTTCACGCCTCGCCGCGTCGACGAGCGGTACCGCGAGGTCATGGTCCGGGTCGCTGAAGCGCAGATCGACAAGGCCCGCGCCGCGGGGCGGGCGCATCTGGCCGATCTGAGTTTCCATCTGGCGATCGAGGTGGCCGCCTCCGTCATCGGTCTGACGGAGAGCCGGCCCGGCATCCGGCGCCGGCTGGAGCGCTTCTTCCCCGAGAAGTTCGGGACGCCGGGGTTGACCAGCCTGCACGGTATCCACTGGCTGCTGCGTCGACACGTGAACTGGTTGCGGGTCTATCTGGCCGACGTGCGCCCGGCCGTGCGGGCTCGCCGCGGACAGCGACGGGACGATCTGATCTCCCATCTGCTCGACGAAGGGTGTTCGGCCGGTGAGATCCTGGGCGAGTGTCTGACCTTCGCCGCGGCGGGCATGGTCACCACGCGGGAGTTCGTCAATGTCGCGGCCTGGCATCTGTTCACCGACGACGCCCTGCTCGGGCGGTACCGGGCCGCGGACGAGCCCGGCCGGATCGCGATCCTGCACGAGATCCTGCGGCTGGAGCCGGTCATCGGCCGACTGCGCCGCCGTACCACCGCCGCGCTGGAACTGCCCGGCGACGACGGTGTGGTGACGGTGCCGACCGGGGCACTGGTCGATGTGGACCTGGAGAGCGCCAACGTCGACGCCCGTACGGTGGGCGAGCGGCCGGAGCTGATCCGCCCCGGCCGCCCCCTGGCCGAGGGCGCCGGGGCGGCCGGCCTGGCCTTCGGCGATGGCCCGCACAAATGCCCCGGCGCCCATATCGCGATCCTGGAGACCGACATCTTCCTCAGCAGGCTGTTCGCGCTGCCCGGCATCCGGATGGCGACCCCGCCCGGGGTCGGCTTCAAGGACGAGATAGCCGGCTATGAACTCCGCGGCTGCACCGTCGAGTGCCGGGTGTGAAACCGGCCCCGCCTCGATACCGGGGTCAGCTGAGCGATGCGCTCTCCAGCACCGCGTCGACCTCCTGCTGCTCCTGTGGCCCGGTGGGCTGAGCGATCCCGAGGAGGTAGGACGAGCCGCCGTCCCGCGCGGTCATGAGGGTCAGGCGCAGATGGCCCGTGCCTCCTTCGCCGTCGCTCACCTTCAACGCCACCGTGTACGCGGGGCGGTCGCTCACCGTGGTGGCTCGCGACTCCTCGAGGGTTGAGCGCCCGTCCGGATAGAAGTACTCGGCATTCGACCGGGCCGCGTCCTCCGTCTGCTCCTTCAGCTGGGACTTGGGCACGGTCCCGTTCCGCCCGGCCAGCACGACGCTGCCGCCTTCTTCGCCGCCGGTGGACTTCATGGTGATCGACGAGGTGAAGGCGTCCACCAGGTCGCCCTTCTTGTTGCGCTGCCAGCCCTCGGGTATCGCGTACGAGATTCCTGCCGCGTCGTCCGTCACCCGCGGCCGGTCGGCCAGCGAGGAGCCGTCCTCGTCCCGTGTCAGCCACCAGGCGGTGACGCCACCGCCGACGAGCACCAGGACCGACACCACAACGGCCACCATGGTCCGGCCGTTTCCGGGTCGGGCGACGGCCTGGGGCGCGGGCGGCACACCCCCACCCGGAGGGACGGACGGCGGGCCGGTAAGAGGTGGTGTGGTCATGCGCGCCATCATGTCAGTCCGGTGATCGGCTCCCGGTCGGTCGTGTGCGCAGACCGCCGATGAAGAGGTCGAGAACAACGTCCGGCCAAGGTCTTGCCAATGCTTTGGCAAGCGTTGACAAGGTTGCGCAAGGGTGACGACCATGAAACATGTCGTTCATCTGCACCACTCCGTCGCACCAGGAGCGGAGCCCCCATGGCCCCCACCCTCACTGATGTGGCCAAGCGCGCCAATGTCGCGCTGTCCACCGCCTCTCGCGCGTTCAGCGACCCCAACCGGCTCGGACCGCAGACCTTGCGCAAGGTACTGACCGTCGCGCAAGAGCTCGGCTACGAATCGTCCGCTGTCCGCACCGCCGAGCCGGCCGACGGCGCGGGGACCGCGACGGTCGCCGTCGTCGTGCCCGATATCGCCAACCCCGTATTCGGCGCCTTCGTCAAGGCCGCCCAGGGCGAGGGCTGGCGCCGCGGGCAGACCGTCGTGCTCGCGGACACCGACTTCGACCCCGACCACGAGCGCGAAGTCCTCGCCCATCTGCGCGACCAGGCCGACGGGCTGATCGTGTGCTCGCCCCGGCTCGACGCGGACGAGGTCCTGGACATCTGCGGCCGTACGCCCGCCGTGCTGGTCAACCGCGAGACGACCGGCGCCGACTGCGTGCTCGCCGACACCGCCGAAGGTATGCGCCAGGCCGTCGAGTATCTGGCCGCGCTCGGCCATCAGCGGATCGCCTATGTCCAGGGCATGCAGCGCTCCTGGTCCAACGCCCAGCGCGTGGAGTTGATCCGCGCCGAGGCCGGGCGGGCCGGTCTTGAGCTGACGCTGCTGGGCTGGCAGTCCGAGACGGTGGCGGGCGGGACCGCGGCGGCGGCCGGTGTGCTGGCCTCGGGCGCATCCGCCGTCATCGCGCACAACGACCTGGTGGCGCTCGGGGTGATCTCAGGCGCGCGGGCGCTGGGGGTGAGTGTCCCCGAGGATCTGAGCGTGGTGGGGGTCGACGACATCCCGTTCGCGGAGGTGTCACAGCCGTCCTTGACGAGCATCTCGGTGCCGATGGTGCGGGCCGGTGCGCTCAGCCTGGAGCTGCTGGGGAAGGCCATCGGGGGTGAGCGGCAGACCCCGCGGACGCTCCGGCTGCCGACCCAGCTCATCGTGCGCGGCTCGACCGGCGCGGCCCGTACCCGCCCCGCCGGACACGGCGCCACGACTGACGGCCCCATGGCCGGAAAGGGCGGGTCATGAGGGCCGACACATCGACCGTGGTGGTCATCGACGCCAATCTCGACCCGCTGCGTGCCGAGTTCGAGGCCGCGCTGCCGGACGGAGTGTCCGTCAGCTGGCCGGACGCCCGGGACACCGCGGCGGTCGAGGCCGCCATGAAAGGGGCGGATGTGCTGGTGTCGGGGAAGTGCGACGCCCGGATGGCCGCGATCGCCACCCGGCTCCGGCTGGTCCACGCGGCCGGTGCCGGCACGGACGGGATCGACATCGCCTCGCTGGCCTCCGGAACCCAGGTGGCCAACACCTTCCACCACGAGGATTCGATCGCCGAGTACGCCGTGTCAGCGGCCATTCTGCTGCGGCGCGGCTTTCTGCGGCAGCACGACGCGCTGCGCCGTGGGCAGTGGCACTCCCCCGCGTACGACCCGGGCTCCCCGTGGGTCGACACGCTGGGCGCGGCGACGGTCGGGTTCGTCGGCTTCGGGCATATCGGCGCCCGCTGCTGGCAGCGGTTCCGGGCGTTCGGCGCGCAGGGCGTGGCGGTCACCAGGCGCGGTGAGGTGAACGCGGCGGCCGAGGGGCTGGCCTGGTCCGGGACCATCGCCGACCTCGGCTCGCTGCTGGAGAGCTCCGATGTGGTGGTGGTGTCGGCCCCGCTGGCCCCCGAGACCACGGGGCTGATCGGCGCGGCCGAGCTGTCCCGGATGCGCCCGTCGGCGGTACTGGTCAACGTCGGCCGTGGCCCGGTCGTGGACGAGGACGCGCTCTACCGGGCCTTGAGCGAGCGCGCGATCGGCGGGGCCGCGCTCGACGTCTGGTACCGCTACCCGGTCGGCGGACACTCCGCGGCCCCCGGCAACCATCCCTTCGAGACGCTGGACAACGTACTGATGACACCCCACTCCTCGGGCCTGACCCGCGAGACCTTCGCGCGCCGGGCCGATGACATCGCCGCCAACATCGGCCGACTGGTCGCGGGCGAGCCGCTGCACAACGTCGTGGCGGTGGCCCCATGAGCCGGCCGGCACCCACGACCGACACCATCGTCGCGGTCGATGTGCTGGTGACCAGCCCGGGCCGCAACTTCGTCGCGCTCAAGATCACCACCGGACAGGGCCTGGTCGGCTGGGGCGACGCCACGCTCAACGGCCGTGAGCTCGCCGTCGCGTCGTATCTGCGCGACCATGTGGCGCCGCTGCTGATCGGCCGGGACCCGGCGCGGATCGAGGACACCTGGCAGTTCCTCTACCGCGGGGCGTACTGGCGGCGCGGTCCGGTGACGATGACGTCCATCGGCGCGGTGGACCTCGCGCTGTGGGACATCAAGGGGAAGGCCACCGGCCAGCCGGTGTACCAGCTGCTGGGCGGCGCGGTGCGCGACCGGATCCTGACGTACGCCCACGCCTCCGGCTGGGAGATCCCCCAACTGCTCGACGCGGTCGACGAGCGGCGCGAACAGGGCTTTCTCGCGGTGCGTGCGCAGAGCGGCATCCCCGGTCTGGACACGGTGTACGGGGTGAGCAGCGGCGAAGCGGGGTACGAGCCGGCCGACCGTGGCGCGGCCCCTGCGGTGGAGGTCTGGGACACCGACTCGTATCTGCGGCACGCCCCGCGTGTTCTCGCGGCGGTACGCGAACACGTGGGCCCCGAGCTGAAGTTGCTGCACGACGCCCACCACCGGCTCACCCCAGGCCAGGCGGCCCGGCTCGGCCGCGCGCTGGAGGAGGTGGACCTCTACTGGCTGGAGGATGTCACCCCTGCGGAGAACCAGGAGGTGCTGCGGCACGTCCGGCACCACACCACCGTTCCGCTGGCGATCGGCGAGGTGTTCAACACCGTCTGGGAGTGCCAGACGCTGATCACCGAGCAGCTGATCGACTTCGTACGGACCTGTGTGACCCACGCGGGCGGGATCAGCCATCTGCGGCGGATCGCGGCGCTCGCCGAGGTCTGGCAGGTGCGGCTCGGCCCGCACGGTCCCTCGGACATCTCGCCGGTGGCCCTCGCGGCATCGCTGCATGTGGGCCTGGCGACGCCGAACTTCGCCATCCAGGAGTACATGGGCTATGAGCCGCTCGTGCACGAGGTGTTCCGGCATGCGTGGAGCTACGCCGACGGACATCTGCACCCCGGCGACCAGCCCGGGCTCGGGGTCGAGGTCGACGAGACGCTGGCCGCCCGGTTCCCGTACGAGCCCGCCTATCTGCCCATCGCGCGGCGCCGCGACGGCTCGATGACGGACTGGTGACGATGCCTGCGACCACCGTTCCCCGCCTCGGTCACGCGACCGTTCCCCCGGCCGCGCTGACCCTCGCGCGGCCACCCGCCGAGACCGGCATCGTGCACCTCGGCCTCGGCAACTTCCACCGCGCCCACCAGGCCGTGCACACCGCGGCGGCGCTGGCCCGCGCCGACGGCCCCTGGGGCATCCTCGGGGTCGCCGGCCGTTCCACCGGCGTGGTCCGGGCGATGCGCGACCAGGATCTGCGCTACGCGGTCGTGGAGATCTCCCCCGGCCGCACCCGGGTCACCGTCCCCGCCGTGCACACCGGGGCGCTGGTGGCCGCGGAGCAGCCGGACGCCGTGCTCGACGCGCTGGCCGCGCCCGGTACGGCCGTCATCACCCTGACGGTCACCGAGCACGGGTACACCTTCTCCCCGCGCACCCACGGCCTGGACCTGGACGCGCCCGCGGTACGGGCCGATCTGCGCGGCGACGCGCCGCCGCGCACCACCATCGGGCGGATCGTGCGCGGGCTGCAGCGCCGCAGCCGAGCCCATGCCCGGCCGGTGACCGTCCTGAGCTGCGACAACCTGGTCGGAAACGGTGAGCTGACGAGGCGGCTGGTGCGCGAGTTCGCCGAGGCGCTTCCGGCGGCCGAACGCGACGGCCTGGTGCCGTGGTTGGAGAGCTCGGTGGCGTTTCCGGGCTCCATGGTGGACCGGATCGTCCCCGCCACCACGGACGCCTACCGCGAGGCGGTGGCGGCCCACCTCGGGGTGCGGGACGCCGTACCGGTGCCGGCCGAACCGTTCTCCATGTGGGTGATGGAGGACCGCTTCGCCGCCGGACGTCCGCGCTGGGAGCTGGCGGGGGCGCTGTTCACGGAAGACGTCGAGCCGTACGAACTGCTCAAGCTCCGGCTGCTCAACGGCACCCACTCGCTCATCGCCTATCTGGGCGCCCTGGACGGGCGGGACACCATTCCGGACGCGATCGCCCGGCCCTTCATCGCCGAGGCGGCGCGGAGCGTGCTGCACGACGAGTATCTGCCGAGTCTCACCGTGCCCGCCGATATCGACCTCGACGACTACGTCCGCCGGCTGTTCGACCGCTGGGCCAACTCGGCGCTGGGCCACCGCACCCGGCAGGTCGGCTCGGACGGTTCGGTCAAGCTCCGGCAGCGGGTGCCGGAACCCGCCCTCCTCCAGTTGCGTGCCGGGCGGATGCCACACCATCTGGCGCTGACCGTGGCCGCGTATCTGTGCTGTGTGGCGCCCCTGCCCGGTTTCTCGCCGGGTCCGCACGCCACCGCGATGGTGGATCCGGCCCGGGACACGCTCGCCGCGATCGCCGGCCGGCCCCGTACCTCATCCGGGGCGCCCTTCGTCGAGGCCGTTCTGGACAGCGGGCTGCTCGGCGACGGCCTGCCCGAACACCCCGCGTTCGCGGCCCGGGTCGCCGAACTCATCGACGTCATCGTGCGCTTCGGCCCGGCCGCCGCGGCGGCCGATGCCCTGGGGGCCACCTCCCCTGTCGAAACGGCCGCCCGCCCCGGCGCCTAGGGCCGTCCTCTCTCACCTTCTCGGGTAGCCGGGTCCCCGCCCGGCCCCGCCCTGTCCCCACCCCCCTCACCTCGCCCCGCCCTGCCCTGAAACCGCTCCGGAAATCGATCCGTTCAAGGAGGCATGGATCATGGACAACACCGCGCGCACCACCGCGCCCCCGACCACCCCGACCACCACCGCCCCGCCCGGGGAGCCGCCCGCCGACCCGGGCGCGGTACGGCGTGCCGCGTGGGCCGGTCTGATCGGCACCGCGCTGGAACAGTACGACTTCGTCATCTACGGCACGGCCTCGGCCCTGATCTTCAGCGATCTCTTCTTCCCCAACGTCTCGGCCTCCGTCGGCATCCTCGCCAGCTTCAGCACCTACGCCGTCGGCTTCGCCGCCCGGCCGCTGGGCGGGCTCTTCTTCTCCCGCTACGGGGACCGGCTCGGCCGCAAGTGGGTGCTGGTCGCGACGCTGCTGCTGATGGGCGGATCCACGCTGGCCATCGGTCTGCTGCCGACGTACGGCCAAGTGGGCCTGCTCGCCCCGATCCTGCTGCTGCTCTGCCGGATGGCCCAGGGCTTCGGCGCGGGCGCCGAACAGTCCGGAGGCGCCACCCTGCTCACCGAGACGGCGGCCACCGGGCGACGCGGAAGACTGGCCTCCCTCGTGATGACCGGCGCCGCGCTGGGCACCGCCCTCGGGGCCGTGGCCTGGATCCTCGCCCAGCGGCTGTCCGACGACGCCCTGATGAGCTGGGGCTGGCGGCTGGTCTTCGGCAGCAGCCTCCTGGTCACCGTGGTCGCCATGGTCTTCCGGCGCAAGCTCACCGAGAGCCCCGTCTTCAAGGAGCTGAAGCAGCAGCACGAGCGGCCCGCGTCCCCGGTGAAGGAGGTCTTCAAGCACGGCAGGAAGCCGACGCTCCTGGTGCTCTTCATGAACTTCGGCATCAGCACCCAGTCGTACACCTACCAGGTGTTCATGGCCTCGTACCTGGTGTCCTCGGTGGGCGTCGACAAGGACTTCGTCCCTGAAGTGCTGCTGCTGGGCGCCCTGTGCGGAGGTGTCGCCGCGGTCTGCTTCGGCACGCTCTCGGACCGCTTCGGGCGGCGCCCGGTGTACTCCCTGATCGTCGGCGCCCTGGTGCTGCTGCCGACGCCCACCTTCGTCGCGCTGAACTCCGGTTCCAGGGTCGCGATCACCGTGGCCGTCGTCATCGGCTTCATCCTGGCCTGTCAGGGGGCCGTCGGGGTGCAGATGAGCTATTTCCCCGAGTTGTTCGGAAACCGCTACCGCTACGCCGGGGTCACCCTCGGCCGGGAGTTCTCCTCCGTGATCGGCGGCGGGGTCGCGCCCCTGATCTGCACCGCGCTGGTCAGCGCCTTCTCCGGGTCCTGGATACCGGTGGCCGCCTATATGTCACTGGTCGCCGCGGTCAGCCTGATCGCCACCCGGATGGCGCCGGAGACGGTCGACCGTGATCTCAACGCTCCCACTGACAGCACCGACAGCACCCATCCGGCCGGGGCCGCCCCCGCACGGCCCGTGCACAGGTAGGACTCACCTTCCCGACAGGTTCACCGGCTAGCGTCCCGGTCCGTGGATGCCATGGACCACGCTCTGGCGCAGGCGGCGGTGCGCGCCCTGATCGCGCAGGCGGAGCTCACCCCCAAGCCCGGCCTCGCCGACGCCCGCGATCTGCGGGCCCGGACGACCGGCGCGGATCTGCTGACGCTGCGCTGGTCGGCCAAGGCG
>NZ_JBHWES010000081.1:0-49751 GCF_042734105.1 Streptomyces sp. NPDC059679
CTAAAAACGCGCGTCGCGCGTTTTTAAAAACCCCCCGGGACGCTAAAGCGTCCCGATTTCAAAACCCCCTGAATTCGCTTCGCGAATTCGGCAAAAAGTGAAATACCCTCGAAGCGAGGCAATCGGTATTGATGTGGCGTCAATTTATCGAATTTCGAAACGCTTTGACGCTCCTTTAATTCTCGCCTAAGGTCCACCCAATCGGGCATTCCTATTTAGCCGCATCGCTGCTTTTCCGATCAATCTTCACTTATTTCAGTCGCAGAGTACTCCATTTCTTGGTGAATTGCCAGCATCTGAATCCCTGTCGGCTTCATTTCGAGAGACGAGGCATTTGGGGTGTCAGGGCTTGCACTCAGTATCAATCTCGGATACTGTTCTCTCGAAGTCAGGTAAGTCTCATAAGACTTGTTCGACTTACGCGGTAGCATGAGCACGCACAAGGGCCTGATCTTGAGTAGGCCGTCAGGAAGGGGAGAGACAGGGATGGACAGCACACCACGTAGGCCGGCAGAGACTGCTTCCGCTGATGGTGGGCCTGCAGCCCCGGCCCGGTGGGTGGCGCCGGCGCTCAACCGCTTCGAATGGTTCCTCGTGGTCCTCGTGGGCCTGGGCGCGCTTGCCGTTGGCGGCATCGGGCTGTACTCGTCGTACTCCAACGTCACAAGCCACATGGCGGAGCAGGGTTTCGAGCATCCGTCACTGGTCCCGATCTCAGTGGACATTGCCATCCCAGTTTTCGGTCTGGCCTACCTGCTGCTGATTCGGCTGAACATGGGCCTGGCGTGGGTCCGATGGGTCCCGTACGTCCTGACCGGGGTCACCATCTACCTCAACGTCACCAGCACCGACCAGGTAGATGCCCAGGTGGCTCACGCCGCCCTGCCTGCCTTGTGGGTGGCCTTCACCGAGGTGGTGGCGCACGCCTACCGAACGAAAATCGGTGAGGCGAACGGCACCCGAACCGATCCCATCCCCGCGGCCCGCTGGTTCCTCGCTCCTCTCCCCACCTTCTTCCTATGGCGTCGGATGAAGTTGTGGCAAGTCACCAGTTACGCCCAGGCCCTCAATCTGGAGCGCGACCGCATCCACGCCGTCACTGCCCTACGCGACAGGTACGGCCGCGGGTGGCGCCGAAAGACCCGGCTCGACATGAAGGCCGCGCTGCGGCTCGGCGAGCTCACTGCGGAGATGGTTCGTTCAGCACAGCCGGGCCAGCCCCTCCCCTCCCCGCGCCGCGAGCTCGCCGCTACCCTCACGCCTGCGCCTGCACGGCGCGAGCTGCAGAACGCCGAAGAGCAGCAGGCTCTCCCGGTCGGCGAACAGGCCATCTCCACGCCCGAGGAAGGCGACGCGCCATATCGAACCACCGAGAATTCACTTGTCGAAAACTCGACATGGGACAGTGAATTCCCTCAACCGGTCGAGACCCGTGAGGAGCGGGAGCAGCGGGAACAGCGGGAAGAAGAAGAGACCGACCGACGCACCCAAGCCAACTACGACAAGGCTGTCGAAGTCGTCCTCGAATTGGTTGCCCTCGGCGAACGAGTCAGCGGGCAGCGGGTAGCCGAGGACGATCGGGTTCCGGTAGGCCCCCGCAGCGTCCAACGCTACGTCAAAAAGATGGTGCGAGACGGAATCATTTCCCCGGAGGTCATCGCATAAATCAACCCCGGATAGCAGTAGGCCCCCGGCGCTCGCGCCGGGGGCCTACTGCTACACACCGTCAGAACTTTATGCAACCAAAGCGTCAGGGTTCCCTGACGCCATTACCCTTGTCAGGGAACCCTGACGGCCGAACGTGGCCACGGTGATCGAGAGCAAAGGGACGAACATGGGCTGGATTCACCAAGACGATGAATCGGACCACGAGGGATTCGTGGTCGCCGTCCTGCCGGACGGGACGGATGCGCCCCGGGACACGTGGGAGGACATGCAAGAAGCAGAAGGGTGCTGGGCGTGGAGCCTTAAGTACGACGGTGCACACGACCGGCCGCTGGCGGTGGGCATCAGGGCTATCTGCCTGTGCGGCTGGCGGGGGCCTCGTCAGCGGGCCGACTTCACAGATCCTCCCGCTGCCGAGGAAAGCTTGCGTAAGCAGTGGTATCACCACGCCGAGGTCAGCCTGTCGCGAACCCTCCCACCCCGAATCCAAGCTCTGTTTGACGACTTGGAGGAGACGCTCCTCGGTATGGCTATGCCGCCTGCCCGACCAGACGAACTCGACGACACCCGCCCTCTCATCGCCATCTACGCCGCCACCCTGCTCCGAGCCCACGCCGAACGCTGGCAGGAGACGGCTGTCCGCGCGGCCCGAGCCGACTACTCCTGGGAGGAAATCGCGCGCCCTCTTGGGACGACCAAGCAGTCAGCGCACGAGCGCTTCCGTGAGTCCCGGCAACACACGGCCCCTCAAGAAGCCTGACACGTGCGTGGGGGGCGTACGCCGGATGCACTGGCGCACGCCCCCCACCTGTCTCTGCGCAGCCCTCGGCCGCGCCAGGCGTTCAGACAGCCGCGGGAACCTTGCGCAGGACTTCGTGTTCCACGCCCAGGCGCACGGTGTCGGCCGTCCCGTCCTCGGCGGTGTAGTCGACGTCGACCCACTCGCCGTCCTCGTCCTCCTCGAAGTGCAGGTCGTCGATCGTTCCGGTGATGTGGACGCCGTCAATGTCGAGTTGCACCCACTGGCCGGGCTCCAGCTCGTACACGCCTGCAGGCTCCAGGTCCGCATCGTGGCCGCCGAGCGACTCCATGCCGGCCGCAGGCTCCTCCTCCGCTGACAGCGCCTCGACCAGCGCGCTCCGGGCCGGCCTCGGCAGGCCTCCCGCTGGCGGTGTGCTGCCGAGAGTCCCGAGGAAGCCCAGCGGGTTGTTGGCGAATGTCTCCGCGTCCTGTGTCATCCGGCGTACCAGCTGACTCCACACGGCGGCGTCCTCAGCGTCGAAGGCGTCCTCGTCGGCCGGTGTCAGCAGCCGCAGCACCTGGACGTACTGGATGCCGTTCGACGTGGTGGCCACCGCGCGTCCTTGGATGTTCGGCAGGTCGGTACCCATCCGCGAGTCGCCCCACATCATCTGTGCCATCTGCGGGGTGGCACGGTCCAGGCTGACCCTCATCCCGAAACTGTCGCGGGCCAGGCCGGTCAGGAACTCGGCGTCGGGGCGCTGGATTCCCAGCACCAGATGGATTCCTGCCGTGCGCGCGAGGACGACCAGTTTCCTCCACAGACGCATGCAGGGGTGCTCACGGCCCTTGAGTTTCTTGTTCGTTGCCCGCATCTCGTCCCAAATCTCTTGGATGGCCTCCTTGAAGATGTAGAACTCATCGAGGACGAAAAGGATCCTGTTGAAACTGCCTTTGCGGGCCAGGCGCCGCCTGATGGCGTCGTAGCGGCTCATCATTTCGTCATGCGTGCGCGTGATCGCCAAAGCGATGTCTTCGGGATCTGTGAGAACGGTGACGCCGTCCAGGTCCTCGAAGTCGAGGAATTCGGTCATCTTCGGGTCGCACAGGACGACCGGCACACCCAAGACCCGGGCAGCTACGACGAGGTTGCGGATAAAGACTGTCTTGCCGCTTCCGGTCGGGCCGACCACCAGGCAGTGCGGATTCTTGCTGCCGAGCTTCCACGATTCGATCTGCTGGCTTTCGGTAACTGCATAAGGCAGTTCGTACTTTTCGAGCTCGTGCAGAATCGGATAGCGGACGTTGGTGGGGAATGGCGGGCGCAGCTGGAATGAGACCAGGTCGTTTTGGAAATCCCAGTTATCGCGCCATTGTCCGGGAAGTTTGTTGTCGAGTTGCATGGTGACGCGGTGTCGGAAGTTCGCCGACAGGTCGCGTGACGTTGTCGCGTAGCGGACGTCAACCCGTGTCGGGGTGTCGCCGTCGAACTCGACATGGATGACATTCGCCGACGCGCCCATGATCGCTTGCACGACATCTGTCGTACGGGCGCGCAGGTGCCTCTGCACGATGGTGTCGTCTGTCGCCTCGGCGAACGAGGCCGGGTCACGGTCGACGATGTCTGTCGTTCTCGACGACACATCAACGCGACACAGGATCTGTCGCTTCGGGGGGCGCCATGTCGCCTCGACGGTTCCGCCCAGCCGTGTCGCGATGGTCTCGCGGATCTTCGTGCGTGCTTGCTCGTCTTGCTCGTCGAAGGTCGGCGGGTACGTGATCACGAGGCGGGTCGGGGTCCCGTGGTGGCGCTCCTTCACCTTGACCATGTCCCGGGTGGGTTCCGCGCGGAGGAGGGGCGCGAGCGCGGCTGTGAGCTCGCGTACGGGGCGGGTGCGCCTGCGGTGCAAGGCTTCGGCGAGCGCGCCGAGGAGGGCCAGGCCGACGGCCGCGGCGATGAGGGGGATGCGCAGTTCGGGCTTGCGGAGCAGGCCGGCGGCGGCGTAGGCGATGATGCCCAGGCCAACGGCGTACGCAGCCGCGGTCACGGCTGGGGACCTGTCAGGCGACTCCACGCTGGGGTGGGGTGGTGCCATGGTGCTTCCTTCCTATGTGACCTGGGGTGATGGCGCGCCCCTTCTCTCTGGGCTTGACAGTGGGGGTACGCTGAGACTGAATCGCACGAAGGAGAATCCGAGGACTCAGCGTCCCTCCCACTACCCGCCCATCGAGGCGGGATTTTTCGTTACTCTCCGCCGCCGTTGTCAGCCTCCTTCTCGCGCTGCTCACGCCGCTCACGGCGGAGCTCGGCGCCCCGCATCGCCCCGGCCGGGCTGGGGCCAGTCCGCAGCCGGCCGACCGCCGGGAACGGCTTGCCCCGGTTGTGGGTGGCCTCCAGCCGCTCAACCTCGTTGGTCAGGACGGCCCGCACGAGTTCCGAGACGTTGTGGTAGCCGTCCGGCTTCAGCTGCGTGTGCCACTGCGCAGCGCGCAGCCGCGCCACCAGTGAGGGCGGGAGAGAGAAGGTGTGGCCCCGTACCGATTCCTTCGTCTCCTGCTCCGGCTCCTCGGCGGCCGCAGGCTCGTGCGCCTTCCTCCCGGTCTTGCGCGGGCGTCGGGGCGCGGCTGTCGCTCCCGGTGGCGTCATGTCGCCATCCCCTGTCTCTCCCTTCTTGTCGGGTGTCGTCGTCTTGTCGCTTGTCGCCGATGTCGCGTCATGGGCTCCGCTGTCGCCTGTCGCCATGTCGTCATGTCGCGGGGCGTGTCGCTGTCGCCTGTCGCCGTTGCTGTCGCCTGTCGTCGTGTCGCCTGTCGCCTGTCGGGGCACGGTGTCGCTGCCGCCGCTGTCGCTGTCGCGGTCGGCGACAGCGGGTGTCGTCGCGGTCGGTGTCGTGTCGCCCAGGACGACATCGACAGGGTCGGGCTCGACGCGCTCCACGATTTGGGCCGGTGTTTGACGCACCCTTTTTCCGGCGCGCCCGGCCGACTGCTCGCTGTCCTTTTTCCGGCTCGTCATCGCGCGCCCTCCTGTGTGAGCACGTGGTCGTAGAAGCTCTGATACATATCGGCAACCTCTTCTAGTTCCGGGGCGCCAAAATCACGGCACGGGGTGTGATAGCTCTCGATGGCCTCGCGTACGCGGACGCGCCGTGGCACGGGGTCGAATACCGGGATTCCGAACTTCGAGAAGTTCGATTGCATCGATTCCAGGACCCTTCGCGAGTCCCGGGATTCGTCGTATTCCGCAACTATGATGCCCGGTATTTTCAGGTCCGGGTTTCTTTTTTCTCTGATGCGCTCGGCGGTGTAGCGCATTTCTTCCGCGCCTTGTGCGGCCCACACCGTGGCCCGCGAGGTAATGAAAAGATGCTCGATTCCCAGCAGTCCCGCGGTCGCCAACTTGCCGATATTCCGGGGCAGGTCGATAACCACGTCGTCAACGAGTTCGTCCAACTCTCCGGATTTCCGGGCCCGGAGCAGCGTGGCCATGGCATGCACGGTGAGGTCGGATTCTCTATTGGCGAGATAGCGGTCTGCCGGTGCTACAAGAACGCCTTCCCATGCTGTCGGAACGAGGACTTCGGATAGTGGCAGTGGCTGATGTGGTGTCAGGGCGTCTTTGATGCCGCGACGGCGCGAGGCCGGTTCCAGTACGGCGGTGGCGTCGCCTTGGGGGTCAAGGTCGATGACCGCCACTCGTCGCCTGCGCCGTCCACGGCGCCGCTGGGTGGCGGCGTAGGCCAGCTCCAGTACCCCCACGGTGCATCCCGCGCCACCCTTGCCCTTGCCCACACCTAGCCACATATCGCCATCGCCTTCTCGACCCCCGTTGCTTTCCGGGCCCTCATGAAGTTGCACAAGACATGCTAGGGCTGCGGTCGTGACCAGCACCGTCCGCCTACGGACACACGTAATCGAGGTACGCAAAGGGACTTTCACGGCCTATGCTGATTGTCCATGTCCCGTAAGTCGCACGCGACTTGTATGTGACACAAGACCAACACTGAGAGGCGATCATGCACTTCCGTACGAACCTGCCGAAGCTGCACGCACGCCTGCGTGCCACGGCGAACCTTGAGCGCTCCCGTCCTCTGCAACGGCTCCAGACAGCGACGGTCACGCGATTCCACGCGGCCGGCGGTGGTGTGCTGCTGGCCGAGTTCGGCACCGGCGGCCTGGCCAAGTTCATCCGGCAGGACGCCCTGCAGGTGGTCCTGCTCTTCATCGGCCTGGTCATCGTCATCAGCGCACGGAAGAAGGACATGCCCGGCGCCGTGACGATCGGCGGCATCGCACTGATGGGCCTGGCCGTCATGGGCCTGTCCGGCTCGGGCTTCAACATCGGCGAATACCTCGGCGGCTGGATCTGGACCGACCCCAAGGACGAGGACCGGTAGGCCATGCACATGCACACCGACGACGAGGTGTACGCGGTCGACGACGTCTTCCTCGGGCCCTCCCACCAGACCCTGCCGTGGCGCGTCCGATACCGGGCCTACGGCATCGGCGCAGCCATCTACGCGCTCGTCCTGACCCTGGAAATCGCGGTGGGCTTCCTCAGCGGCTGGAACGCCGTCTACGGGCTGCTGTTCACCATCTGGACGACGATCAAGATCATGGACCACGTCGACCACGAGCGCGGCGCAAAAGCCGTGACCGTCGCCTTCTGGCACGAGGTGAGCGCCCCGCGCCCCCGCACCAGTGGCGCCAGGCGCGCCCGGCTGACCTTCACCAGTGTCCGCCGCGCCGGCCGTCGCACCCGCTGACCGCACCACCACCCCCTGCGCGACCCCGCCCACCGCGAGGCCGCGCCTGCCCAACACCGAAAAGGGGACGTTGTGACCCAGCACCACCCGAAAGACAAAGAGCAGCGGCGGCTGACCACCCGCCTGCTCTCGCTGCTCACCAGCAAGAAGACCGACCCCGACACCCGGTTCGACAGCGGCATCGCGCTGACGGACATCATCGGCCACCTGGCCATCTCCAAGCGCGGCACCGTCACGGCCTGGTACGTGGCCTCCCCGCAGCGCTGGTCATTCCTCTCCGACGGCGACCGCAACGGACTGCTGCGCGCGCACGCCCAGCGCCTGGCCGAGCTCGCCGGCCGCCGCGTGCACCTGCGCATCACCCACCGCCCGTACCCGGTCGCCCGCTGGGCCGAGGCCCTGCACTCCTCGGCCGTCGAGCCGCTGCCCGGCTGGGACCGCTACCTCTACGAGGAGCAGCTGAAGGTCGGCTCGATGCCGCTGGATGACAAGGTGGTCTACTACGGGGTCACGGTCGGGCGCCTGTCCGGCCTCGGCCGCCAGACCCACCGGCTCCTGGCTGCGGGACAGCATGAACTCGAGGCTCTGACCCGGGACTTGCAGGAGATCGACGGCACGATGACGGCCTGGGGCATGTCGGCCCGGCAGGCCACCCGGGCCGACATGGACTGGCTGCTGGCCCGGTCCATCGGCCTCGGCCTGCCCGCCCCGGTCGACGTCCCGCCGCAGCCGGACGCCCAGTGGCACACCGAGGACCTGGCCGAGCACACCACCAGCACCGAATGGGCCTCCCCCGAGCCCTACTCGCCGCACATCGAGGTCAGCGGGCAGCGCGAGGGACAGCGCGCCACGCGGTATGTCTCCGTACTCACCCTCGGCCGGATGTCCCTGACGCCGATCCCCGAATCCGGCCACGGCCCGTGGCTGCAGCGGCTGGACCGGCTGCGGTTTCCCTACGAGGTCTCGGCAACGATCGATGTCCGCGACGGCGACGAGGTGGGCAAGGAAACGCGCGACAAGCTCGCCCAGATCCACTTCCAGGTCAAGCACCACGCCGAGCACCAGGTCGACATCCCGCAGCAGCTCGCCCGACAGCGGCAGCTCGGCCTGGAGATCGAGGACGAGATCAAGAGCGAGGGGTTCGCGGGCATCGCCACACGCACCCTCGGGTGGTACCGCATCGCCGTCGCAGGAACCTCGCCCGAGCAGGTCCGCGACCGCGTCAAGCGCGTGCAGAAGATCTACAAACCGCAGGTCCGCGTGGTCCACTCCGCCGACCAGTACCGGCTCGCACGCGAGTTCATCCCGTGCGAGCCCCTGGCGAACGACGCGTTCAAGCGCCGTCTTCCGGTCATCACGGTGGCCGGCGCCCTCCCCGCGGCCTCCGCGCTCGTCGGCGACCGAAGCGGCTCCAACCTCGGCTACACCTCCGGAGCGAGCCGCCGAGCCGTCATGTGGCACCCCTGGCGCAGCATGGAAGTCCGCGAGGGCTCTGGCCTGACCCCGATCGTCTCGACGCTCGGCGGCGGTAAGTCCACCCTCGCAGGCAAGATCATCTATGACAGCGTGCGCATGGGCGCCCCGTTCACCGTGCTCGACCCGTCCGGCCCGCTGACCCGGCTGTGCCAACTGCCCGAGCTGCGCCCGTTCGCCAAAGAGATCAACCTGATGAGCGCGGAGCCGGGCACGCTGTGCCCCTACCGGGTCATCCCGGACCCGCGACCGGAACACTACGCGCCCAGCCTCCCCGCCTTCCGGGACAAGCCCAACCCGCAGGCCGAGGCAGACGACGCCTACCGCAGCGCCCTGCAGGCAGCCCAGGCGCAGCGGCGCACGCTGGCGGTCGATGTGCTGCGCGGACTGCTGCCCGAGGCACTGCGCACCTCCGAGGCCACCAACAAGGCACTCCTGATGGCCTCGCACCGGGCGGACGCCTCCGTCCACTCCTCGCCGCACGCGATCATCAAGGCATTGCGCGCGCTCGGCGGCTCCCTGTCCGAGCACGCGCAGCACCTGGCCGAGCTCCTGGAGGGCGCGGCCGCCATGCCCCAGGGACAGCTCATTTTCCCGGCCGCCGACGGGGGCGACGACCAGTACCTGAGCGCCCATCACCGCCTGGTGGTCATGTCGCTGAGGGGGCTGAGCCTGCCCACCACCGGCGTGCCGGCCTCGGAATGGACATTGGAAGAGCAGTACTCGATGCCGCTGCTCTACCTCGCGGGCTGGTACGCGCAGCGCAGCATCTACGGCCGCGACATGGCCGACCGCAAGGGCCTCTTCCTCGACGAGGCATGGGCCCTGCTGAGCGTCTCTTCCGGACGCGCCCTGCTGAAGAAGACCGGCCGGGACTCGCGCAAGCACAACGCCAGGGCCATGTACGCCACCCAGGACGCCGCCGACGTGCTCACCGCGGATCTGGGCAACTGGATCGACAGCGCCTTCGTCGGCCGGACGATCGGCGACGAGGCCCAGCGCGCGGCGCTGGAGATGATCCGGATCGAGCCCGGCAACGGCTACGAGGACATCCTCGCCAACCTCTCCCAGCGCGCCCGCGGATCCGACGACCGGCGCGGCGACCGGGAATTCATCTTCGCTGACGGCGACGGCGGTATCGAGAAGATCACCGTGGACCTGCAGCACCGCCCGGCCCTGCTGGCCGCCCTCAACACCACGGCCAATCCCCACGCCCAGCGCGCCAACGGGCCCCGCCAGACGGACAACCCGTGGACGCACAGCGAGGTACTCGACCTGGTCAACGGCGATGAGGGGGCCGTGCGATGAAGCTGCACACACGTACTCAGGGCGGCACTCGCCGACGGGCGTGGTACCTGGCGGTCATCCTCGCGGTCATCGGCGGTTTCCTGCTCGGCCCGCAGGCCGGCCCCGCCTTCGCCGATGACCCGGACAAGCCCGGCTCGTCACAGACAGACAAGAAAGAGAAGAACTGCGACTTCCTCCACGGAACCCTGAAGGAGAACTGCGAGAAGACCGGCAACGGAACCGGCCGCGCAGACGGCTGCTCCAATCTCGACGGTCAACTGAAAGACCTCTGTGAAGAGAACAGCAAGTCGGACGACTGCACGCTCGAAGGTCAGTACAAGGAGCTCTGCGACGATCCCAGCGGGTCGGATGACTGTGACAAGCTCCTCGGCCAGGTCAAAGAGAACTGCAAACAAGGAAACTGCGACCTGATCAAGGGCCCGGCCAGGGACACCTGCGGTAAAGGCAAAAAGGATGCCTGCGCCCTGCTCAGCGGCTCGACCAAGGAACTCTGCGAGGCCGGTACCGGGAACATTCTGGGAGGCGCCGACTGCAAGAGCCCGCCGATTCCCGCCATGCCTGGAAGCAGCAGCGAGGCCTGGACATCCGAAACACCGAAAGAAATCCCGGTGCCGCTCGACCCCGCGAAAGCCAAGGCACGCGCACACATCTACGAGCAGTACGGGATGGCCGGTTTGGAGTGGCACACCTATGACCTCTCCTGCTCCGGAATCTCCGGGATCGCTGAAAGCGCCGGAGCGGGATTCCAGAACATGCTGGCTAACTGGCTGCTCGACAGCTCGAAATGGTGGACGAGCCTGTCTGTCCGGCTCCAGCAGGAGGCCACCGGGCCCGGCTACATGAGCAAGCTCGACGACGCTTTCGGCGAGGGCACACGCGCGGCTCGGGATGCGGTCTACCGGCCGTGGATCGGCATCTCCGTGCTCATCCTCGGCCTGGGCATCGTCTACAGCGCCCGACGCCGCAACCTGCCCGACGCCGTGCAGGCCATCGCCTGGGCCCTGCTCGTCATGTCCGTCACCTCGGTGCTCACCAACTACCCCGAGAAGGCCGGCCAGCTGACAGACACCGCCATCACGCAGACGGTCGGGCAGATCCAGCAGGCCGTGGCCGGCGACGATGACGACAAGAAGGATGCCGACCCCGCGACCAGCCAGGGCAATCTCCTGACCGGGTCGATTCTCTACGACAACTGGCTGCGCGGAAATTTCGGCAGTGCCGACTCCGCTACGGCCAAGAAGTACGGAATGCGACTCCTGGACGCGCAGGCGCTGAACTGGGCCGAGTCGAAGCTGCCGCAGAAAGAGCGGAACATCGTCATCGAGGCCAAGCAGCGGCAGTGGCAGAAGATCGCCGCCGAAATCAAGGAGAAGGACCCAGATGCCTACCGGCATCTGACAGGCCAAGAGGGCCGTATCGGGACCGCTTTCACCACCGCGCTCGGTGCAATCCCTTCAAACCTTTTCAGTTTCATGTCCTCGATCGTGATCATCTGCGCACGGCTCATCCTCAAGATGATCATTGTCTTTCTGCCCGCCATTGCCCCGCTCGCCATTCACAAGCGCATGAGCGGCACGGTGCGCACTCTCGCGAAATCCGGTGTGGCAGCCGCAGTCAACGCACCGCTTTTCGTGCTCGCCGGGTCTGTGAACACCCTCGAAACACGGGTACTGCTCAGCGAGAAGAGCCACATCCCGGAATGGTTCGCGGTCGTCCTGCTGTGGATCATGTTCTTCATCCTGTGGGCCATCAGCAAACCGCTGCGCAAAATCTCCTCGATGGCCAGCCCCAATCGGAGCTGGTTCGGCGACGGGGTCGGCGTCGTCTCGCGCGGGAAGGCCTTCGCCGGCGGCGCGGTGCTTGGCTACGCGAAGGGCCGCTGGAACGCGCGCCAGATCGGCAAGGTGGTCAACGGCAGGGGGCGCAGGGGCCAGCAGGTCGACGACGAGCTGGAGCCCGAACTGGACCCGGAGGCAGGGGAGATCACCCGGCGCGAGATCCGGCGGGGAGAAGACGAGCCCTGGCAGGAGGAGCGCCCGTACGAGCCCGGTCCGGCAGCACCACGCGGCGAATTCGACCACTGGGGCAGCGGGCAGGCGCATTGGGACGGCTCGCAGTCCTGGCCGCCCTTCGACCCCCGCCAGGCGACGGCCCCCAACCCTGACGAGATCTTCATCCCCACCAGCACGCCGACGAGCCCGAGCCCTGACACAGACACGCCGACGACCGGTCTGGGCGGACCGATCGGCACTCCGTACCATCCCGTTCCGGGCGGACCGGGGCACCACCGCGGTCCGGGCGGGCCGACCGGCACTGGCGCCACCCCTCGCACCGCTGAGGCACCAGACGAGCCGGTCTTCGCCGACATCGTCCGCCAAGCGACCCTTCTCAGGGAGCAGGAGCGGCGGCGCGCGGCCGCCGAACAATCCGCTCAGCAGGCCATTGCGGGCACGCCATCGAGGCCCGCTCTCCCGAGCGGTTCGGTCCCGCCGGCCCGCAGCGAGCCCGCACACGAGGGCGACCGCCCGATGCCGTTCGTCGCGCCCGAGATCCAGGAGGGCGGGCAGCGCGTGTTCGTGGTCTACAGCCCCAGCAACAACAGCTACGACGTCCACCGCGACGAGAGCGCCACCAACAGCACACCAGAGCGCACCGACTGGAGGAACGACGATGCGTGACACCCTCCGCACCGTGCTGCGGTGGCCTCTCTACAGCCCCTTGCGGCTCGTCAGCGTCATCGCCGCAGGCATCCTCCTGCTCGTGCTGGTCTCTTCCTTCGACGGCCAGGAGAAGGGAGGCGCGTCGCACAAGGTCACGTCCGGCTCCAACGCCGAGCCGAGCAAGGCTGCGAGCCCTTCGTCCAGCCCCTCCCCGTCGCCGGCCGCCTCGCCCGACGTCTCCGTAGCCCTGGACACCGCGCGCACGTTCGTCGATATCTGGGCCTCCCACCAGGAGCCGGAGAAGTGGCTGCAGGCTCTGCAGCCGTACACCACGCCCCGGCTGCTGGCCAGGCTGCAGTCCACGGACCCCGACCGGATTGACGCGACCAGGGCGGGCGCGGCAAAGGTCACCGACACCGGCGGTGGTTCGCTCACCTCGGCCGCGGTGAGCACCGACGCCGGGGCCGTGACGGTCGAGCTGCTGTGGGCCGGGGACCAGTGGCTGGTCCGGGACATCCAGCCCGGTGCGCAGGCGGTGGAGTAGATGCCCGCGCTGGTGATGACGGCCTCTCCGGTCCGTCGACGGATAGCCGCCGCTGCCGCGGCGGCCACCGTCGGCGCCGGAGCCCTGGCCGTGGTCATGCTCGGCAGCCTGACCATGAGTGCCGCGTCCGCCCCCATGGCCGGCGTCAGCTGTCCCGTCGCCGACGTCCCGGTCGGCGACGGCGACGGGACCACCGGCCTCAAAAGCGACCAGATCAGAAACGCGCAGGTGATCATAGGGGTGGGGCAGAAACTGCGCGTCCCGCTGCGCGGGCAGATCGTGGCCATCGCCGCCGCCCTGCAGGAGTCGGGACTGCAGAACCTGGGACACGGAGACCGCGACTCTCTGGGCCTGTTCCAAATGCGCCCCTCCCAGGGCTGGGGCACCCGGTCACAGATCATGGACCCGCAGTACGCAGCCCGCACGTTCTACCAGCATCTCGTCCGGGTCCGAGGCTGGGAGGCGATGAGCATCAACGACGCCGCCCAGGCCGTCGAGCGCAGCGGCTTCCCCGACGCCTACGCAAAACACGAGACGCGGGCCGTGCAGATCGTGGCCGGCCTCGCGGGCAGCACCGACGGAGCCACCCAGGTCGACACCACCGGCTGCACCGCCGTGACCGACACTCCCTCAGGGGCCACCCAGACCGCCCTGCGCGCCATGCTGCAGCAGGTCGGCAAGCCGTACGAGTGGGGGGCGACCGGCCCCGACTCGTTCGACTGCTCGGGCCTGATCGTCTACGGCTGGAGGCAGGCCGGCTATCAGCTCAAAGTCCGGACCTCGCAGCAGATGTACGACATCGCCACCCCGGTCCGGCGCGGCGAAGAGAAACCGGGAGACCTGATCTTCACCGAGATGGACAAGCAGGCCGGCGCCCCGGGTCCGGCACACGTCCTGATCGTGGTCACTCCAGGCATGGCCGTAGAGGCACCCCGCACCGGCCTGGACGTCCGCGTCCGCAAATACAACCCGGACACCGAGACGATGAAGTTCGGACGTCTGCCCACCTCCTCGCTCGGCAGACTCGCCTGAGAAACCCTCCCCCGCAGAAGTGCGACGGGCCCCGGCCAACCGGCCGGGGCCCGTCGCAGTAGACCGGTGGGCCGCTGGTGGTCCGGTTCCCCCGTCCCGGACGACACCCCCTGCATGACTAATGTCAATGCAGGGGGTGCATGAACATTTGCACTTCAGCTTCCCGACCACCACACCTAGCTGCGCATTGCGGCGTAGCCCACGAGGGTGTCGAGGGCGGTGTTCGCAGCTGCCCGCCGTTCGGTGGCGTTCATCTGTGCGCACTCTCGATACATGCCGTCGGTCGTCTTGCCCAGTCCTGCACGGGCCAGGCGCCGGAACTCCGGGCTTGCCCCGCCGGGCGCGTCGGGATCGACCTGGGAGGCTGGCATGTCCCCCTCCACGTTGATGATGGCCCCACACGCCAGTTCCACCAGCCGGGCCGTGGTCACCGCGTCCTCGACCAACAGCGTCAGCGCCGCATCTTGACAGGATGCGCAGCCCTCGAAGGCCGCACCGGTAACGTCCTCGAACAGCTTGCTATCCGCCTGCCAACCACCAGGCTGCGGCGCGTCGTCCAGACTCCAGCCACGATGAGCATGCGCCTCCTCCGGACGCGGTCGACGCGGCTTGTCAGGCTTATGACGGCCCATGAGAACTCCTCCCTCAACACTCGGACAGAAACTGCTCATTGGCGACCGTAGACGTCCGCATGCCATGGCAGAGCATTACGACCGAACACTCACCCGATCGAGCCTCATCTGGTACTGGCCCCAAACCAGTCCTTTACAACAGGATGCCCCCGGCGTCGATCGCGCCGGGGGCATCCTGCGGTTGGGGGCCGTGCCGGAAGCTACGGCGCGACCCACTTCCAGGGGCGTTCGCCGTGCTGGCCCATCAGGCAGGCCAACCGGTAGTCCGCTTGCGATCGGGCGTGGTCGCTGGTGTCCGCGTGCCGCAGCGCGAACAGCGCGAGCCCCAGGGAACGGATATCGCGGATGAGGGCGTAGCCGTCCCAGGCCGTTACGTCCGTGCCGTAGGCGTCGCGGAACTCCTCCCAGTAGGCCGGCGGTTCGGCCAGGGTGTCGCTTTGGAACGCGATGGTGGCCAGGTCCCATTGGCGCGGCCCGATCGCGACCCCTTCCAGGTCCACCAGGTACGTGCCCTCAGCGGTGCGCATCGTGTTGTGCGGGCTCGGGTCGGCGTGGATCACGCACCACTCGTCCGGCCACTGCACCGCCTCCCAGCGGGTGACGAGCCGTTCGGCGTGCCGGGTGAGCCACCGCCGAGAATCGGCGTCGGTCTGGGCCTCCCGGATGCGCTTGGGGTAGTCAGGCAGGGTGAAGCGGGGCAGCGCGAGGTGAGAGGGGACGCGGGTGGAGTGCAGCCGCCGCAGCGCGCGGGCGGTGTGCGCCGGCTCGGCCGGTACCTGCTCTCCCAGGTCTTCCCAGAAGGTCACTGGTCGGCCTCCGCTGGTGACCGGGTCGGGCACCAGCGGTTCGGCCGTGGGGATACGGTGCGAGCGCAGCCAGTCCGCCACCCGCAGCTCGCGCACGGCGACGTCGTACGTGCCGGGCGGGTGAATCCGGATCACCGTCCCCCCGGTGGCGCGCAGCATCAGGTTGTCGCGCAGCCGGATCGGTTCGATTGTGTCGGCTGGTAATCGGACCTGCCGGCACGCCTGTTGGGCGAGGGCGAGGACTTCCGAAGTCTCCACGGCGCATCACTTCCGGGAGGTGGTGAGGGTCGCGGCGATCTCGTCCAGGGCGAGGGAGTGGGCGCCCTTGACCAGGACCACCGCTTTGGGGGGCAAGCCGTCGAGGAGTGGGAGCACGCCCGCGCGGTCGGCGACGTGTTCCACCTCGCTCATGCCCGCCTCGCGGGCGGCGGCTGCCATGGCTGCCGCGTTCGGGCCGCCCACGGTGATCAGCCGGTCGACGCCGCGGGCCGCGGCGAGCTTGCCCATGTTCCGGTGGATCTCCTCGGCCCGGTCGCCCAGCTCCATCATCTCGCCCAGGACCGCGACGACGGGCCGGCCGCCGGCGAGGTGCGCGAGGCTGTCCAGCGCGGCCCGCGTCGCCTCCGGGGAGGCGTTGAACGCGTCGTTGACGACGGTCACCCCGTCGGGCCGGTCGGTGACCTCCATCCGTGCGCCGGAGACGATCCGGGCCCCGTCCAGCCCCCGCGCCACCGTCTCGAAGGGCACGCCGGCCGCCAGGGCGAGGGCGGCGGCCGCCAGGGCGTTAGTGACGTGGTGGCCGCCGAACACGTCGGGGCTGACCACCGCGGACTTACCGCCGGCATGAAGGGTGAAGGAGAGGCGGCCGGCGCCGCTCAGGGTGATGTCCTCGGCGCGAACATCGCAGGTGGGCCCGGTGCCGAAGAACAGCACCTTGGCCGCCGTCTTGCCGGCCATGGCCCGCACCAACGGATCGTCGCCGTTGAGGACCGCCACGCCGCCCTCGCTGGCCGGAGGCAGCGCCGCCACGATCTCCGCTTTCGCCTCGGCGATGCCCTCGCGGCTGCCGAACTCGCCCAGGTGGGCGGTGCCCACGTTGAGCACCGCACTGATGCGGGGCCGGGCGATGCCGGTCAGGTAGGTGATGTGCCCCTTTCCGCGGGCGCCCATTTCGAGGACCAGGTACCGCGTGCTCTCCTCGGCGCGCGCCACGGTCGAGGGGAACCCGATCTCGTTGTTGAAGGACTTCACGTTGGCGACGGTGGGCCCGGCGAGCTGGAGGACCGGCAGCAGCAGGTCTTTCGTGCTGGTCTTGCCGGCCGAGCCGGTCAGCGCCAGCACGAGGCCGGTGTACCGGTCGGCGACCGCGCGGGCGATGTCGCCGAGCGCGGCGGTCACGTCCTGGACGTAGACGGCCGGCACCGTGACCGGCGAGGACGCGAGCACGGCAACGGCGCCGTCCGCCACGGCGGCCGCGGCGAAGTCGTGGCCATCGGTGCGGGTGCCGGGCAGGGCGGCGAACAGGCCGCCAGGGTGGACGTTCCGGGAGTCGAAGGACAGCGGGCCCGACACGAGCGTGCCCGGGTCCGCGCCGGCCACGCGGCCGCTGGTGGCGTCGGCGATCTCCTGCAAGGTCAGGGGAATCAACGGATCTCCTCAGAGGGATGAAGGGGGGACGAGGCTGGAGAGGGCAAGGGGGTGCCGTACGGCCGGGCCGTACGGCCCGGCCGTTCAGCGGAGGCGGATCAGTGCAGGGCGGGGAAGGTGATGGCCCGTCCTGTGTAGGAGGCCGCCAGCCTGCCCAGGGGCACGCGATCGTGTTCCTGGCCCCACGCGGACGGGTCGCGGATGAAGACCTCCGGCCCGCCCGCGTCGTCGGCTGGCCCAGGGTCGGTGAAGCCGCGGACGACGACGAGGTGACCACCGCGGCGCCCGTCCTCGGGGAACTTCTCGGTGACGGAGACGATCAGCGGCGCCACCGTCAGCCGGTCGAGGAGTTCGCCGGCCGGCACCGGCTCCGCGCGGCCCGGGACGCCGAGCTGTTCGGCGATCTCGGCCAGGCCCGCATGCAGCCAGCCCCGTTCGGTGTGCGCCCCGTGGTCGACGCCGAGCCGCACCAGCTGAGTCACGGTCGGCGCCGGCTTGCCGTAGGCGAGCAGGATCATCCGCAGGTCCGCCATGCCGCAGGCCCGGTTGGACCACTCGATCCGGTCGCCGAGTTCGGCGCCCCCGTCGCGCTCCCACTCCTGTGGGGCGATGAGCTGACGGCACATCGGGACGGGGTGCAGACACGGCATGCGGGCAGACTCCTAGCGCTCGCTCACCGCGGCGGTGAGCAGCGGATCGGGGCTCAGAGGCACATCGTATGTGCGCCGGGTGACCGCCTCGCGCAGAACGGCCCGCACCACGTCCACGTGGCTGACCCCGACGAATTCGGCGCCGGCGGCGAAGTTCGAGCCCACCGACATGCCCGGCGTCGGGTTGACTTCCAGCGCGAAGGCCTTCCCGTCCGGTTCCACCATGAAATCCATCCGGGCCATGCCGCGGCAGCCCAGCCGCTCCCACATGGTGCGGGCATGCGCCGTCAGCGTCGTGACCGTCTCCGCCGGCAACTCCGGCGCGGACACCGACACCATGCCCTCGCCGGCCGCGTCGAGCTTGGATTCCGCGTCGTACCACTGCCCGCCGCGGACCTCGGTCGCCAGCGGCGGGAAGACGACCACGCCGCCGGGCAGCTCCAGCATGCCGATCGTCACCGGCATGCCCGTGACGATCTGTTCCACCAGGACCCGGGGGGACGGGGACGGGTCAATCTCCGCTGCCTCCGCGAGCGCGCGGGAGAAGTCGCCGGGGTCGTCCACCAGGCTCATGCCGACGCTGGACCCGCCAAGCGGCGGCTTGACCATCACCGGGCCGTCCCAGTCGAGGGCCGGCCCGCCCGTCCACTCCCGCCATGCCGGGGTGGGCACCCCGAGCCCGCGCATGTACTCCTTGCACAGGATCTTGTCGGCGGCCAGCGAGCACGCCGCCACGCTGCTGCCGCAGTACGGTACCCGCAGGAAGTCAAGGAGCCCTTGAAGCCGGCCGTCCTCGCCGAACGGACCGTGCAGGTTGGACAGCACCACCCCGGCCCCGGCCAGGTGCGTGACGAACCCGGGCGCGCACGGGTCCACCACCCGCACCTCAGCGCCCAGGCCGGCCAAGGACTCGCGCAGCGCGGTCACGGACAACTGCTCTACGGGGCTCTTGTCGAGGTACAACCGGTCCTCGGCCGACAGGCCGCCGTACGCCAGCACCACCCGCAGGCCCCGGGCGTCCCACTCGCGCAGGGTCGTGATCTCCCGGGCCACCGTTTCGCGGTCGCCAGCGTCGATGAACGTCGTGGTCACAGCAACTCCAGCTCTCCGCGGAAGGACATGACGACGGGGCCGGCGACCCAGTACGACCCGGGCCGCTCGCCGTTGGGGGTGACGAACAGCGGCGTGCCAGCCCGGTTGTGCACGGTCACCGGCCCCGGGGCGACCACCCCGCGACGGGACGCGATCACCGCCGCGGCCACCGCCCCCGAGCCGCACGACAGCGTCTCGGCCTCCACCCCGCGCTCATAGGTGCGGATGCGCACCGCGTGCGGGCCCACCGGGTGGACGAAGTTCACGTTCGTCCCGACCGGGGCGAACGCGTCGTGATAGCGCACCAGCGGGCCGAGCCGTTCGACGTCGACGGCGTCCACGTCGTCCACCAGGGCGACCACGTGTTCGGTGCCCGTGTTCACGGCGTCGAAGCGCAGCCGCGTTTCCTGCCACCAGGTCTCGACCCGTTCCGGCTCCACCTCGCCGGCCTCCGCGGTGACCGAGACGTGGTTCCCGTTCACGGTCGCCTCATGGGAGACGCCGGCCATCATCAGCGTCATAGCGGTGAACCCGTGGTCGACGGCGGCCGCCCAGGCGACGCAGCGCAGCGCGTTGCCGCACATGGACGCCAACGAGCCGTCCGCGTTGATGACGATCACTTCCAGCACGGGGGCCGGGTCCTTGTCGACCAGCGTGCTCAACACCAGGCCGTCAGCGCCGACACCGGTACGCCGCTCGCACAGCCGCGGCGCCTCCGTTCGCCAGTCGCGGGACGGCCCGGCATCGGTGAGTAACACGAAGTCGTTGCCGGCTCCGTGGAGCTTTCGGAACTGCACGTCAGGGCCTCTCTTCCGGGGCGGGTGCAGGGCAGGGCACACCGAGCCGTACGGCCGGCCCACGAGGGGCGCCGCAGCACGGCGGCCGAGGGGGGCAAAGCACATTGGTCATCCCGCCGCAGGGCGGTCAGAGGGCCGTGCGGGGCGCGCAGCGGCACGTGTGCGTCTGTTCCTGGTGCAGCGTCTTGGGCGTGGCGTCGGGCCGACTGGCCCCAGGACGCGCGGGCTCGGCGTGGGCGTCGACGAGCTGAGGGCCCACGATGAGCACGGGCGGCATGATGCCGAGGATGCCAAGAACGGTGATTGCCCGGCCCTCGGCGGGCCGATGTGCGTGACGGCCGCTCATGTCGTTGTCCTCGGGTGTGTGGCCGGGCTGATCGGCGCGGTGATGTGGAGCTCGGCCGCGGGTGCGGTCCACTCCCATCCGGAACCGTCCTCAGGACGGACGTGGGCAGTGCGGGAAACGATGGAGCCGCCCCTGGCCCGGGTGATCAGGACACCGCCGACGGTTCCGGTACGGCCGGTCGGCTGGTGCTTGACGGCTCTCCGCAAGAGCTCGTGACCGGTGTCCCATTCGGTGGTGGTATCTGCCACGCGCTACCTCCCCGGGTGTCGGTGGTGTGCCGGTGGAGCTCAGTGAACGCGGGTGGGCGACCTGCGGTAATCCCGTTGCGGGGTCCCGTGATGGGTACACACCATGGGGGCCGGGTGTACGCTCCGTGCCGGATGGATTACTGACATCTCGTCAACAACCGGGGGCGTGGGATGCGCTATCCGCCGTCACCAGCTGCATTGCCGTCTGGGCTGCTCGATGACCCGCGCATGCGGCGTGCCGTGGCAGGACGTGATTTTGGGGTGGTCTTCGCTCTCGCCCATGACGCCGGGATCTCGTACAACAAGATCGCGGAGGCATGCGGGCTGAAAGCCGAGCGGGTCGGGAAGATGGCGCGGGGCACCGGAGAGATCACCACTCTCGCGGCGATCGAGCGGGTGGCGGACGGACTTCGTATTCCGGGGCGACACCTGGGCCTGGCTCCGCGACCCTGGGAGGGTGACACTGCCCCTCAGGAACGCCGTCATAACGGAGACGACCCCATGAAGCGCCGGAACGTTCTGCGTGGCGCGCTCGCCGCCGGCCTGGCCGGCCCAGGGCTCGCCGCACTCACCACGACCCGCAGCGACGTCGATGCAGCCCTGGCTGCCGACCACACGACATCCGATCTGAGCTACTGGCAGAGCACCGCCGAGCGGTACAGCTACGGCTATAACGGCCAGGCGCCGACGGACGTGCTCGCCGACCTGGCCGCCGACTTCACCGAGATGGACCCTCTGCTGACCCAGGCCCGGACGGTGCAAGGCCGCACAACGCTGTGCCATGTCGCCGGGCAACTGGCGGGCATGATCGCCATCGTCCTGCACGACCTGGGCCAGCACCGCGATGCCTACGGCTGGTTCCACACCGCCGGCCGAGCGGCCCAGGAGTCCGGTGACACCGGACTCCATGCGTGGATCAAGGCCCGTGAGGCGATGGTGTCGTGCAACTTCGGCGCGCCGGGCGCGGGCGCGCAGCTCGCCGGGGAGGCCCGACGGTTGGCTGGGGCGACGCCGAGCTCGGCGGCCGCTCTCGCCGCGGCGGTCGCTGCGCGGGCTCATGCTGCCCACGGCGACCAGGACGAGGCACGCTCCGCAGTGGCGGACGCGGAACGGCTTATGGAGCAGCTGACGCCGCAGCAGTCCGCCGACACGTGGTTCGGGTACCCGGAGCAGAAACACCATGTCCACCTGTCCCAGGCGCTGACGCTGCTCGGCGAGACCGAGCGCGCATACAAGGCGCAGGACCAGGCGCTCCGGCTGTCGCGCTCGTCGTCGCTCATGACGCGCGCACTGATCACCATCGACCGAGCGACATGTCTGGCACACGACCAGCAGCCGGACGAAGCCGCGCGCATCGCGGCCCAGGCATTCGGCGAACTGCCTGCCGCATACCGGACCGGCCTGACGCGCCGCCGAGCGGTGGCCTTGCACAACACGCTTCAAGGCCGCCCTGAAGCCAATCAGTTGCGGGATGCGTTGGCGATGCCTGCGGCGTAGGGCTGGCCGCTGCCGCAACATCCAAGCCTTGCGCGTCGGGCTACGGGTGCGGCCGCGTGAGGTGGTGACGGCTCGACGACTGGTTGAAGGTTCGTGCCCAGCCGTCGAGCTCGCACGAAGAAGCTCAGTCGATCAGAACGTCGATGCCGCAGACAGTGCAGTTCCCGCCGTTCTCGAGGTCTTCGCTGGTGACGGGGTTGTAGTCGTCGCTGATCGGCTCCTTGGGGATGTGGCGGCGACACAGCAGGTGGTACTGCGAGCGATAGGCCACGATCTGGTCAGGAACGCCCGGAACGCGGACGTTGAACGGGTCGTCCAACACGGAGACAGGGGCAGGCGTCGCGGGGACATGTGCGACGGCGTTACCGATCGCCCGCGCGCACGCGGTGCAGAGCTTGAAGCCGGAGCGGGCCGGACTGACGTCGGCCAGGTGCACGGCCCACTGTCCGTCGGCGGCCATGCTCCGGTAGCAGGCCCCGCAGCTGTCGTTGACATCGGCCGGCTCGATGACGATGAGGGTGGAGTCGGTCAACGTGATGTTCGGGTTGACGGGGCGCTGGTCCTCGCGCACGCGGTTCAGAGCCTCGTGGTACCCGATTCCCTCGGCCCGCTGCAGTTCCCTGGCGCGCTGTTGTTCGGTGCTGCGCTTCGTCATGATCGTCTCCTTGGAACCGGCCTTGCGCCCACGCCATCGGCCGGTGAAGAAGAGGACCGGTCAGTACAGGTGATCTGGATCCCGAAGAACCTTCTCCCGAGCACTCACGCGGCGTGGGCACGCGACAACGGGATGGGCGTTCAGCTCGCCCTCGGCGGCAGCGTAGCCGAAGGGAACAGGCTCACAGAATGTGCCGCAATCGCACTTCGCTCGTTGTTTTGATATGACCACGACGCACCGGGGGCCGCTACGCGTCTCGCCGCCCACACTTCATCCGTTCAGGTCATTGACAAGTGTTCAGGCCCTGAACAGTATTGGGGGAGTCGGGCCACGCCCGGCACACGTCCATGCACGCGGGGCGCGGCTCCCGCTTCCCAACGATCGCCGCGCCCCGCCTCCATACAGGAGGGCTCCATTGTCCACGACCACCCACCCCGCCGCGCCGCGCCGGCCCGCTGAGATCGATCCGGGCCTGGCAAATGACGTCGCCTGCACGCTGACCGAACTGTCCTGCGTCCCCGACGACACCGCGCTGCTGCGCCGTGCCGCCGAGCAGCTGCCGCTGCTGACCGCCCAGGTCCGCCGCGTCACCCGCAGCGACAGCGAGGGCAGCGACGAGGGATGGCTCGACGTCGCTCGCGCCTGCGGCATCGTCCGCGAGAGGACCCACTGACACATGACCCACACCCCGAGCACCTACCACGTCCGTGCCGTTCTGGCCTCGGGCGTATGGACGGCCACTGTGGATGAGCTGCCCGGGGTAGAAGCCTCGCACCGCTCGCTCTCCCAACTTGAGCGACGCGTGCGCGACTCGATCGCCCAGGGGAAGCACCTCGACGCCGAGGCGCTTCCCCTGGAGATCGCCTACGCCACTGGAGACGACACGTTCGACCAGGAACTCGCCGAGGCCCGCAACCTGCGGCACCAGGCCAACAAACTGGCCGAGCAAGCTCGCGCGGCCGCTGCACCACTGGCCAAGCGCCTTGTCAGCCAGGGAGTCTCACACCGCGACGCCGGAACGCTGCTCGCCGTGAGCGGGGCACTCGTCACCAGCTTGATCAAGACCCCTTAGCCAAGACAGCCCGTACGGGGACCACCGCGCCCGCACCACCGGGCGACCCCGACCGGGCCACCACACCACCCAACCGCACACCCTGCCCAACACCAGGGAGAACACCATGCCCGCCACTTCATGGCACGGCGAAATCCCCAGCGCTGTCCGCGAATTCATGACCGCCGCCAAGGCCGGCCACGCCCAGACACACCCGACCGCCACAGCGCCGTGGACGGCCGGACCCCCGCCCATGTGCATCCCCGGCGCCCTGGTCGTCATGATCGGCGCCGCAGGAGCAGGAAAGACGCACTGCTGCCAGGACTGGCCCCGCGACGCGGTGGTATCCCTCGACGAACTGCGTGAACGCGTGGCAGGAGACGCCGGAGACCAACGCGCCACTCGCGAAGCGGTACAACTCCAGCACCTCATCATCAACGCCCGCCTGCGCCGACGGCTTACAACGGTCGTCGACGCGACAAATTTGGAAGAGAACGTCCGGCAGCTGCTGCTGCTCCGCGCGCACCGCCACCACTGCCCTGCCATCGCCACCCTCGTCCGTACACCGCTCGCGGTCTGCGAGACCCGGAACGCCAGGCGACCGGCGAACCGGTGCGTACCTCTCGCCACGCTCCGCTGGCAGCACGCACAGGCCAATCTCACCCCTCAGCAGCTGCTCATGGAGGGGTTCGACGCCGTCCAGCTCGTCGACGCCGGCCCTGACGTCGACGAGGTGACGCGGCCGAGCGTAAGGCGCGCCCCCTCCGGCCCGGACGCCCCGCACACGCTCATCCGGCCCAGCCACTAGTAACCAGCCCATCCGGGGACCACCGCGCCCGCACCACCGGGTGACCCCGACCGGGCCACCGCACCACCTGACCCCACACCCTGCCCAACACCAGGGAGAACACCATGCCCACGACGTCATGGCACGGCCAGTTCGCCAGCGCCATCAGCGCTTTCAGCTCCGCCGCTGACTCCGCCAAAACCGACTACAAGAAGGCGTGCACGGCCGCAGACGCCGCCAAAGCCGCGACCCTGCACGCCAACCACCCCGGCACCGCCCACCGCACCGGCAGCCGGAGGCCTTACAGCCCGTACGCCACCGTCCGTGAAGAGATTTATTTCTCCCACCGCGGGCTGGTCCTCTCCCTCTCCCGCGTCTGGTACCGCGCCGCCCACGCGTACGCGTACGCCGTGACCGACGCGCACCGGGACATCAATCTCGGCCGCACCCCCACCGCCACCACGGCCCGCAGCAGCAGCACCCCCGTGCCCATCCTCGACGCGCCCGCCCTCAGGGAGATCCGCGAACGGGCCGATCAGCAGCAGCAGCGCATCGAGGCGGCCCTGGCGACCTTCACCGCCGATTTCTGGGACGAGCCCGCCCTCGCCTGGCACGAGTACGCCACCGCCGCCGAAGTCCATCTGTGGCAGCGGCTCGAGGCCGTTCACGGCACCACCACGGCGCGGTGAACGTCATGGGACCCAACGACGAGGCACTGACGCGGGAGTACCGGCGCGAGACCCAGACCGGTGCCGCGCGCTTGATCGAAGCAATCCTGCGCAGCGAGCATCTGCCACCCGTCAAGCAGTGGGAGATCGCTGAGAGCGGGATCGTGCGGGGACGGCTCGCCGAGCCCGACCCCGAGCCCGTGCAGACGATGCGCGCAGCCCAGAAGGCCTTCCGGGGCTCGCTCTCCGTGCGATCCCGTGACTGCGGTCACGAACTGGTCCTCACCTTCGAGTACCGCATGTGGGACGCCGAACTGCTCGCCTACATCCCCTCGTCGCCAGCGCGCGTCTCCGTTGCCGACGTGGACCCGGAGACGGCGGAGCTGCGGGCCGCGGTCGAGGAAACCGGGGAACTGCTTGCGCGGGTCGGCTGGATCAAACACCCCCACGGGCCGATCCGCCACACGGCGTGCGGCTGGTGGCAACTGCGCTACGCCAAGCGCAGCGACACGGGCGGCTACCCCGACACCGGCTGGTATCTCTACGGCCCGCTCGGCACCACCTTCGGCGAGTACATGGCACGCCGCAAGGTCGACGCCTGCACCGAGGCCGATCGGTACATCGCCGCACACAAGTTGGGCTGACCCTCACTGGGGGCGCAGGCCCGTGCGCGCCGCGCCCCCGGACCACTCCGCTTCCCGCGCCTCTCTCCCGAAAGGCACGACGTGTTCCGCCTCCCGTTCCTCTCCCGCCGCCCCGCCCCCACCACCGACATGCGCGAACTGACATTGCGGCTCTGGCAGCAGCACGACCAGTTCTTCGACTCCGCCCAGTCACTCGTCCCGGCGCCGCGGCTGACCGCCGAACAGGCGCAGGCCGTCCTCCTGGACGTGATCAGCCAGACCCACACATCCATCCACCACCTGCTGCGACTGGTCGCCTCCACCGCTGCCCAGCCGTCCGACCCCACGGATCGCATGGTGGCGATGTGCAATGCGTCCGCCGCGCTGCAAAACACGCTCGGCTCCCTCTACACCGCCGCGCTGAGCACCTGCGACGACGACTGATGCACCGCTGCGGCCGGGCCTCGGCCCGGCCGCAGCAGCCTCTGGTCAACCAGCCCTGCAGACCGTCGCATTGCCCTCGCCGTCCGGCCCGCCGGCCTCCGGACCGCGAGGGGAGTCCGGCAGCACAGGGACTCCACCGACCAGACGGAAAAGCGGGGCGCGCCCCTCGCCTGGCAGCAATCGGGCGCACCCCTGAGACCCCCGGAGGGATCAATGAGCAGCGTAATCGGACCGGGCAGCCCGCAGACAGTCGAAGAGCTGCACGCGGCCGCCCGCAAGGACCGCCAGCAGGCCCAGGGCGCGGGTGCCGCCCGCACCCAGAACGGTCAGGCCAGGACGAGCGGGAACACCGCCGGCGGCACCCCGCGCGGCAACGGCCGTCGCTCCTAGCAACCTGCCCATCCGCAACTCTCGGGGCGGTCGCCACAGCGGCCGCCCCGGCCCATCCAGCAGACAGGAAACGGCATGACGCACCCTGAGACAGTCGTAGGGCCCGACGGGCTGACACTGCGAGAGCGCGCCTGGTACAACCAGTCGGAACGCCTCGTGATGATCTTGAATACCTTTCTCAAGGACCGTGGATCTCCAGTCCACTTCGCCTTCCCCGCCCGGGTCGACGCAGCAGACGTTGAGGCCCCGGAGCGCACCTACACGAGCGCTCAGCCGTTCACCGAGGACATCTTCGACATCCTGAGGCTATCCACGGCACTCCTGCAGATCGCCAAGGGAAATCAGGTGGTGCCGATGGCCGACGAACGGCACCTGATCCTCAAGCGCGCCGTACTGACCGACCGAATCGCCTCCGCCACCCCCACCACCTCAACCGCACAAATCGTGGCCGTACAGGAAGCACAGGCCCTGGTGCGGTTCGACACAGCGCACAGCACCACCTGCGGCCCCATCACGCCGGAGTCCCCCACCTGGGAATCAGCCGGCGGACCGCGCGGCTACGTCCGGCAGGAATACACCGCCTGGCGCTTCGCCTCGTCCCCGTCAAGCCACAACTTCACTGTCCTGCCGGATCCCAGTGAGCCAGAGCCGTTCGCGTGACACCCCTCGCATCTCTCGCACGGGTGCGATCCCTCGCACCCGTGCGAGAGATGCCGACCGCTAGCCCAGCTATCGCACAGGAAAGCCCGTGAACCTTCAGAAGCAGGTCCGCCAGACCTTCCGCGAACTGCGCAAGCTTTCGGGGGAAACGATGGCCCGCCAGGCCGCCGGAATGCGGTACTCAGACCCAGCATGGCGCCGGAAGGTCAACGGCGGCCAGGGAGGCGGGGCAACGATCGGCCTGGAGACCATCGAGCGAGCCTGCGCCCACTACGGCATGACCCCCGTCGAACTGCTGGGTTTCCCCGATCTCCATGACTACCAGCGCGAAGCCCTAGCCCTACGCATCCGCAAGAAGCTCCACACGGGTGCCCCGCCAAAATCCGTGTGCGCTCGACGTTCCAACACCTGTCGCTGCCACCCGCTACGGTAGTTGTGCACCACCCGGCTAGCCGCGTACTGCCGGTCGCCGCTCTGCCCGCGCCCACGCCGCGGGCAGCCCCGAGACGGGGGCGGCCAAGGTCTCCAGGGACCCGCGTAGTTCATCTCTGGCGCGCTGTGCGCCGTTCCTTCTCTGTGGCCCCTGACGTATGGCCGGAGGAGCGTGGGTCTGTCCGGCTGGGAGACGTCATGCCGAAGAATCAGCCGACCGCAGCGAAGCGGGCCCGCGCCGCTGCCCGCACCGGCGCCAAGTACACCGCCGCCCTCCGCAAGGCCGCCGGCCCCCACCTTCCGCCCCACCTCGAACTCTTCGACGACCAGGCGCTGCCCGAGGGCGAGCGCTTGGTCGTCGACTGTTTGCGGGCCCTCGCAGCGGAGGGCGAGCCGCTGCCGGTGCGCCTGACCGAGCCGGACCCGGACGCGGTCGAGGCCCGGATGCGGGCCGAAGAGAAGGGCGTCACCTGGCGCCGGTGGGCATCGGTGGAGGCCGCCGTCGACGGCTACGTGCTGCGCGAGACCCGGTACGGTCCGAACCGCTCCGGCTACACCCACACCAACCGCGGGCCCCGCGTGCCAGTGCCGGTGCGCGCGACCGACGGCACCGTGACCGTAGTGGCAATGCCCGAGTGGGCGTGGCTGCACGAGGGCCGGTGGATCTGGGCTCACACCGGCTGGCCGCTGGAGTCGCCCGGCCGGATCGTCGACCCGCCGCAGGAGTTCTCGCCGGCACCAGGGCTGCACTGGCAGGTCGCGGTCTGGCTCGACCTCGCGCACGAGGGCAAGGTGCTGGGCGAGGACTACAGCGGCGGCACCTCGGACTGGCAGACCGTCGGCTGGTGCACGAGCCGGGAAGACGCCCGCCAGATCGCCCGCGCGTACACCGCGCACCGCGACCACTACGCCCGCGCCGACGTCATCGAGCACGGCACCGACAACGGCATCGTCTCCCTCACCACGGACGCCTACTTCCCGGCTCCGGACGCTCCCAAGCGCCCCCGCCCCTCCGCCGCCCCGGGCCCGCGCCCTGCTTCCCCTGACAGGTCCAAGATCCCCGAGCCCGCGTGGTACCAGCGGCAGGACAGCCCGCCGCGCTCGTCGCTGATCGTGTGGACTGGCACCAACTGGCGCACGCTGGTGTGGACCGACTATCAGGCAGGGATGATCGCCCAGAACCTCGGCATCGGGTCCGGCGGTCCGTACGAGTGGGCAGAGGACTGGGGACCGAGCCACCCCGACAAGGACATGCACGACTGGACCCAGGAAGGCCGCGAGCTGCGCAGCCGCTTCCCCGAAACCACCTACCACGAACGCACGAAGCTCATCGACGCCTGGCGCCGCGCCAAGGAAGACGCCCTAGTGGACGCACTCGCCGACCGGGGAGGTCTCACCCGGGACCAGGCCGCCGCTCGCCTCGCCCAGGGCGGCGAGAAGTACCGCCAGGTCCTGGACGTCGGCCAGGCCGCCATCTCCCGCGCCCTGCACACCGCCCGCCGCGCCCTGCCCGAGGGCCCCGAGCGCACGGCCGTCCGGCACACCCTGGACGACCTCGTGGACCGCCATCTGCTGCCCACAGATGCCGAGCGCATCGCCAACGAGCAGTTGGACAGCGAGATCGAGTCGACCCGCGCCCCCGAGGTAACCGCCTGGTGCCGCCGGGCGGTAGCCGAGTACATCGCCCCTACGCCCGACCCGGTCACGGCTGGTGTCGATGGATTCCGCCCTCAGGACACGTGACCGTATTCGGTCCCCCCGACGCTACGGGCCCGCACCCCCCTTGGGGTGCGGGCCCGCTGCCGTTCCCGGCCGACTTCCTCACGTACCTCACCGACGCCCGGTGTACGTCTCCAAGATGACGTACACCAGCGAAACCGGGGGCCAGTACTCACCGGCGCCGACCGTACGGTTCGGGGTCCTCACGGACCGCGGCGAGCCCGCCGAAAACGACCGCCAGGGGTGCGGCCGCCGGTCAGCTGTGGATGGTGGCACAGGCCCTCTCGGAATAGCCCTTGAACTGCACACACATCCGGCTGCCATCGGGGTAGCTCCGATCGATCCGCCACGATGCATATTCGAATTTGTGGCCCCCGGCCTCCCTTGCCCGTGTGTACGTCCAACCCGTCGCAGGCTCCGTGTCGCGTCCGGGGCGCCGGACCAAAATCCGGGCTCGGGCGCCGGCGTGCCAGCCCTCCAGGAGCGCCCGCGCTTCATCCACATGCAGCCCGTCGCCCGAAACTCCGACGTGGACCGGCCCGTCATCGCCACCCCCGTCTGCCACCGCCACCGACGCATTGCTGACCACGATGACCACGGCGGCCGCTATCGCACACATAATCTTCTGCATGACTGATCAACCGCCCCGTCCCGTCCACGCAACGCCGTTCCGCTGAACACCACCCGCACGAGCCACGCGTGCCCGACCTCGTGCGGACCGCCCGGACGCGGGATACTGCGCACTGTGAACGAGCTGCCGCGGCTACAGGTCGAGGGTGGGCACTGGTACCGGGCCGTACCCCCGCCCGCCGTCCCCGTACCCGCAGTGCACATGCCCCCCGACCTCCACGGACAGCGCGCCATCGTCTCAGGGCAAGCCGGCATTCTGCACGATCTGCGCGTCATGGGCGACGCCCAGCACTCCCCCGACGGCACCACATGGCTCAACGTGGTACCCGAACTCGACTACTGGCGCGCCAAGATCGCACCGGGCAGCATCGCATCACCGCAGCGCGTCCCCATCGCAGACGTCTGGATCGAGCACCGGCTTCCCTACGAGCCGACACACGGCGACAAGGCCACTTCGTCGACCCCGGCCGGCGCCCCTGACACCCTGCTGCGCCGCCTCGCCCCCCAGCCCAACCACCCCGGCGCCCGCACCCCCGTACCGGCCCGCACCGTCCCCCACCTCCACGGCCGCCGCATCATCCAGGCAACACCCCTCGGATTCGCCTGGGACCTTCGCGCGGTATCCGAGCCCTACGAAGCCGACCACGAGATCACCCTCAACCTCCTCAGCGCGAACGACTACTACCGCTGGCTGATCACCGGCGACGCGCCCGAAGTCACACCGAGCGCTCTGTACCTGCTATGGACCGAGTAACGAGACCCCGCGCTCGGATCTTCGGATCCCAAGTGCTCTTGCGTTTTGAGGGGCTGTCCCGCACGTTCGGGAAGTCAGGCTGCGCGCCGGGGGAAGCCGAGCGCGGTGGCGACCTTGTTGTACTCCTGGGCGGGCATGCTGTTCGGCACGAGGATGGGGACGGGGCACTCGTCCCTATAGATCTTCGGAACCTCGCCGGACCAGTGGACGAGAGGCAGCAACTGATCGCTGTACTCCTCCTGGATCTCGGCAAGTGTTCTGCGGTGCTCTGCCATACCGAACTGGCTGTTGGGGGCGCAGCAGACCAGGATGTTTTTCATCCGGGGCTGGATGCCCTTGACTGCGTACTTGCGTAGGTCCCTGATCTCCTGGAGCTTCTTCTCAAGGCGGACCAGAGCTCCGCCTTCCTTGAAGGTGCACAGGATCGGCGGGATGACCTCGCCATCGACGTTCTTGTCGAGCGCGACAAACGCGGTGACTGTGGCACGGCCGTAGGTGGCGGGGCAGTCGATGAGAACGGCGTCCCACTGCCCGTCCATGTCAGCCAGACCGTCGCGGATCCAGTAGGAGTCGGCATACTTGGGGTCGTTGAGGAGCCGCTCGGTTTCGTCGATGTCGGGGTCGTCCACGTTGCCAGGCACGATGAAGACGTTCTCGATGAGCTCGTACGCGGCGTCGGGGTCATCAGGGTCGATGTCGTCGACCAGGTAGCGGGCCGGGAAGACGGCGTCCTGGAGTTCGACATCTTCCTTCATCACATCGGTAATGCCCTTTTGACCAGGGCGGAACTTGCCGTAGCCGAGAACCTGGCTGGAGTTGCACTGCGGATCCAGGTCGATGACGAGGACCTTGTACCCGCGCGCACCGAGGATCGCGGCGAGGCTGGTGCAGGAGCTGGTCTTGGCGGTGCCGCCGGCCTTCAGCGCGAAGACCAGGACGCGGGTCTTGTCGAGGACTCTGACGCGGGCTTCGTGCGCGATGGTGGTTGTCATGGAGATCTCCGGGGGAACGGGGAAGGAGCGGCGGTCACTGCGCCTCGGAGGAGACCAGCCCGAGGAGCTCCTGCTCATACTCGGTGGGCTCGTACGCGACGGCCTTGTTGGTGATGAGGAACTTCAGGTGCGCCCGGTCGCGGTCGTCCCATTCGGGGTCGTTCTCGGTGGCGCGTACCTCGTTGGCGGCCAGGGCGATGGCGAAGGCGGCGCGGCGCTTGAAGTTGGCGTCGTTGCCTGCGGCGATCTTCGTGAAGTAGGTGGTGGGCCGCTCGGTCGTTGGGCCTTTGCCCAGGTTGCTCAGCCAGGTGTGGGCAAGGGCGGCCGCGTTCTTCCACTCGTTCGGGTTGAGGACGGCGTTGACCAGCAGCGCGGACAGGTCCGGTGCGCTGGCGTACTTCTCTTCCGCGAGCAGCAGCCGGCAGGCGAGGTCCCGGCGCTCCGCCGACTCCTGCGCCGCCAGGAGCCGGTCCTGCTCCGCCTGGTCCAGGTCCTGGTCCTCGTTCTGATCGGCTCCCGAGTCCTGGAGTTCTTGGTCTTTGCCCTGGTCGCTGGTGCCGCTGGCCTGGTGAGGGATCGGCGTCTTCGGGCCGCTGACCGAGGTGTTGTCTCCGTCCCCATCAGGCTGGCCCTTGGCATCGGCCTCGCCGGTGTCGTGTTTCCCGCGGGAAACATCGTCGACGTCACGCTGGCCGTCCTGATCGGCGTCGATACTGACGGGCACCTCGATCTTCATGTTTCCTGCGGGAAACGCCGCAGACTGCATCTTGAGGCGGTTCTTCGCGGCGTCCGCGCTGATGCCCTCGTCTCGCATCCAGCCGAAGGCGCGCAGCTGGAGCTCGTGGGCGGTCTCGCTGTCCCGGTTGCCGTCCGCGTCCTTGATGGTCGACAACGTGTAGCCGGAGCTGTGCGACATCCTGCCCTCGTGGACCTCGTCCTGGATCTCCTGAGGCAGATCCAGCAGGTTCAGGAACCGGCTGACCGAGCCGCGGTTGCCGTAGCCGGAGCGCTCCGCGATCTCATCGCCGGTCATGCCACGTCGGCGCAGCAGCTCCAGCTGGAGGGCCTGCTCGATGGGGGAGAGGTCGTCACGGTCGTTGTTCTCGGAGATCAGGTTCTCTTCGACCGTGAGGTCCTTGGCCCACTGGTCGCGCAGGATCAGCAGCATCGGCTTGCCTGCCGCGAGCGCGGCGGCGTGTCGGCGGTGCCCGGGACCGAGGATGTAGGTGCGCTCCGGGTGCGGGACCTGGTCGGCCCACTCCGGGTACTGCTCCATGAACAGCTTGGTGTGCATGGCGGCGCCGGGTGTGTGGACGCCCTGCCGCCGCACGCTGTCGATCATGTCGTCCATGTTCCGCAGCCCAAGACGGCGGTTCATGGGATTGGGGCTGATGTCGGCCGGGTCGTATTCAAAGAGCTCGCCGTCCTCCGGCTCCAGCGCATGGATACCGGAAGGACTGCCAGCGGGGGGCTCCGTCGTGTCGACGCCGGCCTCTGTGCGCGCGTCGTTGAGCTTCCCCGCGCCCTTGTTCCGCTTAGGCCTGCGGCGCGCTGGCTCCGACATGGAGATCCTCCGAGGTGGTGCTATTACCGACGCACCGCACCCTAGCGGGCACCGCGCCTATCGCAGACGACACCGGACGGAAGACGCGCTTCTCCCACCGTCACTCTTGCGTCCAACCCCTCAGCCGACCCGCGATCTCCCGCACGTCCAAGTGGCCAGCCGCAGCCTGCTCGACAAGGTCGGCCGCCACGTCCGTGGCCACCTTTACGGGGCGCCCGCTGGCATGGAGGTAGGCGGCTGCGACAGTGGCCGCGAACAGTTCGTTGGAATGCTCCAGCGCAGGGACGCGGACCAACTGCTGGAGCAGCGCAGCCGCCCGATGATGGGCTTCCGCATACACCAGATGCCCCATGACCTCGTGCCGGTGACGGGCAACGGCCGCGGCGAGCGAACCGTAGTCGATGACATCGGGATCACCGGGGAGATGGGTCTGGGCAACGTCGAGCAGCCACCGCTCGTCAATCGTCAAGATCATCAGGCAGCGGCGTTGTGTCCGTTGTCGGGGCGTCCCCCGAAGCGCGCGGCGAACCCCTCGGCGTGATCTGCGATGAACCGCACGGCGCCTTCACTAAACCGTGCGCGTGCCAGATCGGCGGTCAGCAGCTGCTCGGCGTAGCGCTCGGCAGCAACCTGGTTGTCGGCGGCGAGACGCTGGAGCTGCTCGTACGCGTCGTCATCGATCTCGATGCGGAGTTCCCTGGCCATGCACCAACCGTAGCCTTCCGTCGCCGAGCGGACGAGGGAGTCACGGACATCGGTTTGGCCGCACGCGACGGCGCCCACCAAAGGCGAGCACTCCGAGGGCGCCATCGCTGCAGACCATCAGTGCCGCGCTTCCATCTGCTCGCACAGTGCCACGCAGCGGAAACCTGTGTCGTCGTCGTACATGTCGATCGACGCGTCGTTGTACTCGGCAGGCACGCACCGGAAGAAGGGCGAAGTGAATGCTGACCCCTTCAGCTCGTAGCGGCCCGGCTCTGTTTCTGTGGAGCACCACTCCCAGGTGTTGCCACACATGTCATAGACCCCGAGGGGGCTGACTCCGCTGTGGTAGCGGCTGACCGGAGTTGTCTCGCCGATACCGGATTCCCGCACGTTGCACTTGGCGACGGTCGGCTGGTCGCCCCACGGGTAGATGGCGCCGGCGGTGCCACGTGCTGCCTTCTCCCACTGGTGGCTGCTGGGTAGCGCCTTGCCCGCCCAGGCCGCGTAGGTGGCGGCGTCGCGCCATGTCACCCACACAACGGGGTGATCCCAGAGCCGATCGGAGCACCGGCCCTTCTCCTCCCAGTGACGGGGTGCGGGGTGGCCCGTCGCTGCCACGAAGCGCGCATAATCTGCGTTCGTCACTGGGAAGACGTCGATGTAGTAGCTCTCCAGCCACTGCGGCTCGTTCTTCGAGCCGCTCATGAAAACCCCTTCCCCGATCTTCGTCATCAGCTTTCCGTCGACGGGATGACGCACGTGCTGACTCTGCTGGAGGTCAGGTGCCGGCTGAACCGCTGCCGCATCAGTAGGTGGAGTGGCCACGATGCTCGCGAACCGTCCCTGGACGTCGCTATTTGAGCAGGCGAGCGACGTATCCAGCGCAGCCTGGTTCACCTGGCGGGGAACAACGTCGCCACCGCCGCTCTCCCACTTCGACACCATGCGGTCGCTCACGCCGAGATGTTCTGCAAATGCCTCGATCGTCATGCGCTTCGCGAGGCGGAGCGCACGGGTTTCCACCCCCGTCCAGCGGGTGACTAAGGTCATCCTGGGCCCCCGACTGGACGGTATGTACAGGTCAGCGTCCTCATCGCCTCACCTCTGATCGCGCTGCTACAGCTTCTCTCTGGGGACATCTGCGTACGCCTGACGCAAGGTCTCAATGATGGGGTGTTCCGTGGCGAGCTCCGTCGCATCTACAGCGGTGATCGCGCGGACTCCAATGCCGGCGTTCGTGGCGAACGCCGCTTCCATCCGGGGGAGATCGTCAAGGGTGACCGGCGCTGTGATCGTCCGTTCGTGTGCCTGCTGCAGGAGGCGCATGGTCACTCCGGGGAGTACATCGGCCTGGGGCCAGATCACACGCTCGCCGTCGAAGAATCCGCAGTTCCAGGTGCCACCCTCGGAGATCAGGCCGCTGCCTTCCGTGAACAACACGTCGTCGAACCCTGCGAGTTGCGCGTCTCGCCGCATCTTGATCTGGCCGAAGAGTCCCACGTGTTTCACGGCTGGCAGGTCCCGACGGTAGGAGAGCGATTTCACCCGCATCGGGGGAAGCGGAGTGCCGGCCGCCGCTCGCGTAGTCACCAGGATGTGCGGCTCAGCGGACACCCCGGGATGTCCCATCTCCAGCGCTGGGTCGAAGACAGTCACTCGCACCACGAATGATCCCGGTTTGTCACCGACTGCCTTACGCGTGAAGTCCCGTATGCGCTGGGGATCCAGCTCTGCATTGAACAGAGCTCGACAGTCCCGAACCAAGCGATCCATGTGGAGAGAGAGCCCTCTGACGTGCTGATCTTCCACACGTATCGAGGTGAAATGCCCGTAGTTCGTCAGGGCAAGCGCTTTGAGATCATTGAGGGCTACCGGTACGCCGTTCAGTTCAGCCATACCCTGCAGTCTGTCACCTGACAGGGCTGTCCCACGCGGTGAAGTGACCAGGCGAGAGAGCAAAGTTCGGTAGAAGTTCGGTGCTGGGGCCGTATAAGGACGTTCCGCCGACATGCCCCACTGGTCCACCCTGGTCGTTCACCGCCGATTCCTCTGCTCTGGACCACCTATGGCCACCAAATCGAAGAGTGATCGCACCACCCCCGTTGTCCCTGACTGGCTGCACGAGGGAGCCGTCGTTTTCGACGTGCGTTTGCGTCAGTGGGGCACGGTGATGGCGGTCAGTTGCCCGCGCACCGAACTGCGGCAGGCGGACCGAGCGTGGCTGCGTCCCCAGGGCGGCGGGCGCGAGTGGAACCCACCCTTCGATGACCTCAGCATCGTTGCCGATCCCGAGCCGTTCCTGGTCTCCGCAGGCAGCCGCAACCGCATGGCTCAGCTGTTCCCGAATGACGACCGGTCCGTCAGCCAGGCTCGCCGCTTCGTGGCGGTGGCGCTGGACCGGTGGCACATTACGCAGCGACGGGACGACGTGCTCTTGTGCGTATCGGAACTGGCAACCAACGCGCTCACGCACGCCGGCATGCGCGAGGGCGACCACTTCCTGGTCACCGTCGACCACGCCGACGGACGCCTGCGCGTTGAGGTCTACGACCCTTCCCAGTGTCACCCGCGCGCCGCCCAGCACTGCAAGCTCGATGAGCACGGCCGCGGCCTTTTTCTAGTTGATCACTACTCGGACAAGTGGGGGGCAGAGCCGCGCGGCCGCTGCGGCAAAGCAGTATGGATCGAATTCGAAACGCAGCAGAGCCCGTCATGACCAACTCAACGTCAGGGGGCTCCTCCGCTCTCGCCTCCTGGTCATGGTCCGACACCACGCAGTACATAGACATCGCCGACCAAGGAACCATCCGATGACCAGGCTCGACTCCCTGCACGCTCTAAACGTCGACGACTACGCCGCAGCCGACCTCAACAAGATCCGTAGGGCCATGAACCAGCTGTCCGCCGAGCTGTACGCCGTGGTCAACGGCTGTGCACCCGCCGGAGAGTGGCAGCCGACCACGAGCGATCCGCTCCAGCAACTCGGCGAGGTAGACGCGCTCCTCGATCGCCTCTACCGGGCGGTGGGCGGTGTCCGTCGCACACTGCGCAACGCCGACGAGAAAGCGCGGCAGAACTACCTGGACCGCACCGCTGAACCGCTCGCGGCTGATGCCAGCGGCTGAGCCTCTTGACCGCTCCTGATCCACTCGGTCCCCCGCACCGGAAATCAGGAGTCCGAGGCGAGGGCCAGCCCCGCCGCAGCTGGCCCTCGCGGAGAATGCCCCCGGCTCCTATGTCTGCCCAACACATGACCAGGAGCCGGGGGTTCTCTATGCCCCGCGCTAAGAACGGGGAGTCGATCGGACGCACGCCCATACTGCGTCGAGCGGCACGAGCGATCGCCGCACGATGGCGGCGGACCGGTAGCCCGCGGTACCGCTCCCCTTCGATGGGCTGCACCTTGGAGGCCGGCGCCCAGAACTCCACGGGGTACGGCTCGGCCGTGGCGGGATCCCGGGGGCCACGCTCCAGGCGCGACCAGAGGGTCAGCGAGAGCCGCGCCCACCAGGTCGAGCTCGCGTCCGCGTACCACGTGTGGATCCGCGCCTCGATCACGGAATCGTCGGCCAGGGTGACCAGCACCCGGGGCGCAGGAGGAAGCTCGTCGTTCACAACCTCAGGATCACCCCACACCCTCCCCACTGTCGAACTGGAGAGCGAATCTGTCCAGGCTCAGCCGACGAGACCGCTTTGCATCTCGTCGACCCGCCGAAGCACCCTTCGCACAGCGCCCCGCGCCCGCTCCCCGCCGAGCCTCAGCGCGGCCTCCAGCTCTTCGCCGAGCCAAACCGCGCGGTCCTGCTCAGTCACCCGGTGCCAGCACGCATACGCCCGCTGAGCGGCCCCCCAGTAAGCGTCGGAGTCCAGAGCCGCCCAGCCTCGTGCCGCTTCCAGGTACAGCTCGCAGGCCGCGGCCGGCATGCTGCACTCGAATGCGGCATGCGCGCGCAACTCGACGGCGCGCCAGACATAGGGATGCCCTGCCCCGTACCTCGCCACGAGCTCGGTTTCCAGCGACCGCGCGAGACGCATTCCCACGTGCTCCTGGCCGCGCTCCACCGCTTCGACCGCCGCGGCCACCTGCTCGCGGTATGCCTTCGGCGTGACTTCGCCGTCCGGGTCGGCCACCAACTCGGCCGCTTCCGCAGCATCTTGGACTTGGCCGCTGGGGTGCACCGCCAGGGCCCATGCCCGGCCGTCCGGGTCGGTGGCCTCCACCCATACCGACCGGCGTTTGTCCTGGGCAACTTGAGCACACTGGCGAAGCGCGGCGGCGCGGGTCTCGGCAAGGGTGCTGTCTGGCTCCGTCGCCACCAGGACCCCGTCGACCCACCCCCGCCCGTCGGCAGCTAGCGTGATCGCCATCATGTGTCGAGCCGCCACCGCAGTTCCCCCTCCCCGCCGTTGATGTGTCGGGCATCTGTGCCCCGGGTGTTCTATCTGACCACGCGGGACGCCTGGTGCGATGCAGACGGCGCGGCTGGGGCTGCTGAGGCGTTCCCACTTGAGTGTGCAACACGCGGCAATGGTGTTCCCTAGATCCTCTCCGAGGGTCTAGGGTCTGTAAATGTCTGTACGGATGAAGGGAGGGCAGGCCATGAGTCGACGTCCGGGTTTCCCGCACCGCGTCACGCTGGACCTGACCAAGGAGCAGTTCGACACCCTGACCGACGCCGCCGACCAGGCTGGCGCCACCCTGGTCGACTACATGCGCGCCCTGATTGAACTCCACCGTGAGGACAGCGAGCTCACCACTCGCGCAGGGCAGCAGATGCGGATAATGCGCGCGAACCGGCGACGAACACGCCGAACACGCCAGGAGCTGTCTGCCGCATGAGCCCGTAAAAGGCTGCGAGGCCCCCGGCACCACCCGGAGACCTCGCAAAAGCTGACCGCACACCCTGTTGTCTGCCCAACGCTTCCACACGTTCACAGCGCTTCACCGTTGCCACGGTGCGAGTGCGTGTCTGCCCAACAACTCGAAGGGTAGCAATGTCGGCCGCCTACGCCGAGAGCACCGCCTCGTATGACCGAATCATTTCAGCCCTTGAGGCTCTTGGATCACGATTCGCGTCCCGCCAAACACATAAAGTAAAAGCTCAGTGCCCCGCGCACGAGGACCGAGAGCCATCGCTCGCGGTTGACTACAAGCCGCTTGAGCGCAAGACGCTCATCTGCTGCCATGCCGGATGCCGCGCCGAAGACGTCCTGGCCGAGCTCGGCCTGAAACTCGAAGATCTCTACGACGAGCCGAAGCCCAGGGAGACGAACACCCGGCATCGTATCCCGCGCGCCCGGCTCAGCTCCGTCGCCACGCCCACCCGGACGAACCGGACGGAAGCCGCCCAGAAGAAGGAAGCGAAGCCCGCCTGCAGCGGCCGTCACGTCGAAGTCGAGCGCTACGAATACGCAGACGCGAACGGCACGATCGTGGGGACCAAGATCCGGCGCGAGTGCTCAGGGTGCCCGACGTGCAAGCCCGAGGGCGCCAAGCCGGGGAAGAAGATCTCGTGGGAGCGCCCGGCCGCCGACGGCCCGGGGATCGAGCGGAAGATGCCCGAGCAGCCGCCGCTGTACCGCACCCCGCAGCTGCTCGCCGCGCCGAAGGGCTCAGCGGTCTACCTGGGCGAGGGCGAACGGGTCGTCGCGGCCGCCGAATCCCTGGGCCTGCTGGCCACGACCAAACCGGGGTCCGCGCAGACGCGATGGAACCCAGATCACACGCCGCTGCTCGCCGGACAGCACGTGGTGATCCTCGCTGACCGGGACACGCCCGGTTACAAGTCGGCCTGGGATGCCCGAGACGCGCTGCTCGCCGAGGCCGCGAGCGTGACCGTGCTGCAGACACCGATCGAGGACAAGGGCGCGGACCTGGTCGACCACCTCGCCGCCGGCCTCACCCTCGCCGACCTAGTGGCCGTGCCCGAGGACGACACCGCGACACCAGCCCCGGCGCCCGTCACCCTCGTTCCGGCCCCCGCCGAGGGCGAGCCGATCCCCGGGGACGACGGGCGGCCGAACCGCCGTGACCAGTACGCCGTCCGGCACGGTGAGATCGTCAAGGTGACCCGCAAGCTGGCGGGCCTCGATGACGATCAGCGACCGCTGATCGAAACCAATTTCGATGTCATCCTCGGCTGCTCGGCGCGGATCGTGCGCGTGGAAACCCGGGACCTGGGCGACGCCGCCAAAGACCAGCCCGGCCGCACACCGGCCGAGACCGAGACCGACGAGGATGTTCTCCCGCACCAGCCGACCAGCGGCTACGTGATCGAGCTCGTGCACCCCAAGCACCTCGACCAGCCGGTGCTGATGCGCGTCACGCGCAAGGATTTCGACGAGGGCCGTTGGCTGGCAGATCTGCCCTGGCCGAACGTCTACTACCGGGGCAACCGCAACGCCATCGCGCAGATCTGCTCGGCGATCCGCGACCTGTCCGGCGACGCCGTACGGGTGCCGGTGTACGCGGCCACCGGATGGCGGCGCAGAGACGACGGCTGGATGTACGTGCACGCGGGCGGCGCCATCACCGCCAGCGGCCACATCCCGGTACACACCCGCTTCCCGGGGCGGCTGGCGCTCATGACACTGCCTGCCCCGACCACCGACCCCAAGCGCATCCGGCAGGCCGCCCTGGCGTCCCTGTCCCTGCCTGGCGCCCTCCCTGAGTACGCCGCGGTGGCCATGCTCGGCCTGGTCTACCGGGCCCCCTACAGCCGGTGCCCCTCCTCCATCTGCCTCACCGGCCTGCCCGGGTCCGGGAAGACTGGCGTGGGAACGGCGATCTTGCACCACTTCGCCCCCGAGCTGGAGCGCACCGAATCCCTGCTGTCCATCTCGGACACCGGATCCACCCAGCTCGGGGCAACCGAAGTGCTCTACCGGATGCGCGATGCCCTGATCATGGGGGACGACTCCGCGCCGGACCGCTCCGTCCGGGATGCCGCCGTGCGCACCTCCCGCATGGGCCGCACCCAGTACAACGGCGAGGGCCGGATCCGGCTGAAGTCCGTTGACGGCGAGCTGGAGCTGGACGAGCAGCGCGGACCGCGCGGCAGCTTCATCCAGACCGCCGAAGTGCTCGCCAGTACGCAGTCCGCGCAGGAACGGATGCTCACCATCCAGATGGCGCGCGCCGAGCTCGACATGGACGCACTCGCCCGCGTGTCCGCGCCGGAGACCGCCCAGCAGTGCGCACTGCTAACCGCCTCCTACATCCAGTGGATCGCCGCCCGCTACGAGACGCTGCACCGCGAGGTACGCCGCCTCGCCGACGACTACGCCGCCCAGCTGCGCCCGTACTGCGGCGACCGCCCGGCCGAACACCTCGGCCAGTTCGCCACCGGCTGGCACATGCTGCTGCGCTACCTGACCGAGTCCGGTGCAGCCACCGCCGAGGAGACGGCAGGATGGTGGTTGACCGCCTGGTCGGCTCTGCTCGACGCGGCCGACCGCGAGCGGAACCTGTTGGAGAACTCCACCATGCACAAGCGACTGCTCGGCTACCTCGCCACCGCGCTCAACGGAAAACACTGCCACCTCGTCGGGCCCGACGGGAAGTGCCCGGCCGACCAGGCCGCCGCGCTGCGCTACGGCTGGACCGTCGTGGACAACTCGGCCGAGACCGGCATCCCCGCCGGCCCCCCGGTCCTACGGGCGGGCGGGACGCAGATCGGGGTGGTGACCACCGTCCCCGGACCGGACGGACAGCCGCAGGAACGTCTGTGGCTCGATCACCAGCAGGCCACCCGTATCGCACTGCGCATGGCGGCCGAGCTCCAGGAGCCGTTCACTGTGACGGCCCCGGTGCTGACCGAGGCCCTGCGGCAGGCAGGCGTGATCGCGGTGGAGTTCGAGAACGTGAAGAACGGGCGCAGGGTCAACCCGCGCCGCCCGATGCCCGGCGGGCGCCGCAGGGTGTGGGACATGCCCGCCACCGCTGTCATGGGCTCGGACGACGACGGCGAGACCGGCTCTGGCACCGGGGCCGCTCGTCCTCCCGCCCCCCCCGCGCCGCAGGCCGACCCGCTCTTCGACATCTCCGCGCTCACCACCGCGCCCACCTCAGCACCCCCCCCGGCTACCACGGTGCCCGCACCCGCCGCCCCGCCAGCAGTGGCAGCCACACCACCGCCGCCCGCGGTCGAGTCCGCGCAGGCCTCCGCCACGGCCGCGGTGCAGCCTGAACTGCCCTCCACCGCGCAGGAAGCCGGGCCGCAAACGCCGCCCGCCCACCGCGACCAGGAGGACCAGGACCAGGACGGCGGCGCGCGGGTCGACGAGCAGCTCGACGGTCCCGAGGACGTCCACCAGGAGGACGACGAGCAGGCCGAGCAGCAGCAGCCGACTCGACAGACGCGACGTCCGTGGAGGGCGGCGGCCGCCGTCGCCCACACCGACGGCCTGCATCTCCCCGACGGCCAGGTCTTGCCGCTGCCCCCCATCGAGGACCTGCACGCCGGACGGTTCGCCTTGCTCGTCGACGAGCTGGACCTGGGCCACGGCGGATCGGCCCGGGGCGCCGGCGCCTCGGCCAAGTGGCGCCCGGACGACGGCCAGATCTACATCACCGCAGCCCTGACCGAGGCCCTGGGCCTGCCCGTGCCCGAGGACGGCCCCCCGGACGAGCGCCGGGCCTACCTCGCCGAACACACCGATCACCCCTTCCTGGCCCGTGCCCGTGCCGAGGGCTGGCAGGTGCACCGCTGGGGCTCGCCCATCCGCATCTGGCGCGAGCGTCCCGATGGCGGCCGCAACCAGAGTGCGCAGCTCGTGATCGTGCCGCACGCCGTCTTGCACGGTGACCGCTTCCTCGAGGACGACCCCGCCCCCGCCGTGCTCGCCCGTCGCGTGCAGCAGCTCGCGGACATCGTCGGCATCACCTACCGGCGCAGCCCTGGCGTCACCGGGCACGAGTTGCTGCGCGCCACCCGGCCCAAGTCCGGGGGCCGCGCCGCGGCCCTCGCCCGCGCCGAGATGCCGCAGATCCTCATGGAGCACCGCAACCTCTACACGCCGCGTGTGTGGGACCGCCAGCCGACTCCGGACGAGCTCAACCGCCGCTACGTCCTGGCGTACGACGCCCGCGCCTCGTACCTGTCCGTCTGCAGTTCGGTCGAAGTCGGCCGCGGAGCCGTCCAGCACCTCATCGCACCGGAGTTCAACCCGAAGATCCCCGGACTGTGGATGGCAAAGCCCCTCCCATGGGAGCACTGGGGAACCTTCGACCCGTTCGGGCCTCGCCCGGCAGACGGCGTCCCGCGCCCCTACGCCACGCCGACCCTCGCCTACGCGCAGAAGGATCTCAAGCTCGACATCGAGATCACCGAAGCGTGGGTGTGGCCGGACCACTACCGCATGCTGGAGCCGTGGTACCGGCAGCTCGCGGGCGCCCGCAAGGCCCTCGCCACCGACACCGACGAGACCGTTGCGGCCACGCTCAAGGACGTCTACACCAACTCGATCGGCCTCTTCAACAGCGACCACCTACGCGGCGACCCCAAGCGGAACATCCCCGACTCTCAGACGTTCCTGCCCTACGTGCAACAGGCCGTGCTCGCCGCGCAGCAGGCCAACCTCACCCGCGCGATCCTGCGCGTAGGGGAGACCGCCAATCTGTGGCCCATCGCGGTCAAGACCGACTGCCTCTTCTACGTGGTCGACGACCCCGACTTCACCACCGCCGTTCCGCTGAAGATGGAGAAGGACCTGGGGAATTTCAAGCCCGAAGGAGCAGCACACGCGAAGGACATCTTCGCCCACCTGCACCCGGGCAAGAGCTGGTTCCCGACCGCATCCGCGTTCACCCCCGCTGAGGACTGGAGCGTCTGATGGCGATCAAGAACCGAGCCGAAGTCCTGTGGCGCGCGTGGATCGGCGACACGCCCCGAACGGTAGGCGAGCGTGTCCGGCTGCTCGGCGGCGCCCAGGAAGCCGCCCGACACGCCGGGGTGACCCCCGGCACGGTACGCCGGTGGATCCGCAAGGAGGAAAGCGCCATGCCCACCACCGTGAAGAAGGCAGTCGAGACGTTCGGCGGCGTCGACGAAGCCGCCCGCCGCGCTGGAGTGACCCCGCGCACCATCAAGGCCTGGCAGCGCAAGGAGGAGCGCGGCCAGGCCATCGGCAACCGGCAGGCCCAGCACATCGCCAAACTGACCGACGCCGCCGTCGCCAAGCACACCGCGGGCCTGGCCGCTCAGCGGCCGAAAGGCAACCAGGCCAAGCTCCACCAGGCCGTGCTGGCCTCGCCCCAGGCCCGGAAGGAAGCGATGAGCAGCCGCCGCGCCGCCCGGATCTCCCACAGCGGCGCGCACCTGTCCATCTCGGCCCAAGTCATGGTCGACACCGGCCGCCGCAAAGACGTGCGATGGCGAGAGATCAACCTCAACTTCCGCAACGACATCATGTCGGACCCGACGAACGCCTTTCTCGCAGGCAACGACGAGGGCGCCATCAGCAAGCTCGGCGACGCCTTCGGCGAGCACTACGCCCCAGGCACCGGGTGGCAATTCGGCGAGATCCGCAGCATGGAAATCAAGGAGTTCGGGGCAGGGCCGGGCGGCACGTTCCCCAGCATCTGAATCCACGCTGTGAGGGCCCTGGGAGGCATGCCCAGGGCCCTCACAGCGTGACAGACGGGCCTGGCCCGGCCCAGGCCCCAGGGGGCTCTGTACGTGACTTCAGGAAGACAAGGGGCCGGTGCCCAATCCGCAATGCGGGTGGCAAGGGCACCGGCCAACCGGAGATCACACCCCCGAAAGGGCACAACCTGCAACTGAGTCTAGCGGCGTCTCCGGAGAAACCGCCTTCACCAGGCCCGGCATTCAGCGGGTGGCCAGCCAGGTGGTCACGGCCGCGGCCATCACCCCCACCAGTCGATGCGCCGCTTGGTCCAACTCCATGACGGCACTCCCGGGCCCGTAGGCATCCGGGTCCTCTCCAGGCTTGCGGACCACGGTTCCGTACTCCAGATACGTTTGCTTGCCCAGGGCACGCGCGGCCCGAAGCAACGGCTGCCTGCGATCGAGCACCCAATGCGTGCCAGCGTTGATCACGCTCCCGACCAGCAGAGCCCGAGCCGGTATCCGGTACCCGGCGGAGCGGGTGATCGCCACTGCGGTGATCACCTGTCCCATGGAGTACGTCAGAACATGTCCAGTACAGGCGCGTCGCCCAAGCCGTGTCTCGGTGACAACCCGTTCCCCGGCCCTCTGCCGCTCAGGAGCCGCGACCACCGGCGTCCCGTCCAAGTACACCGGATCGGCGCCGTGACGCCCCTTGTGCACGGCATCGTGGTGCCGTTGTGCCCACTGGTCCCACCAGGGATGTCCCCCGTCGAATGCGGCGGCCAGGGCGCCGAAGAGGGCCAGGCGAAGCGCGGTTTTGGGCATCATGGGACGGTCTCCTGCTTCGTCTCGCGGGGTGGGGACATCGGGTGGCCGTCGTCCGGCAAGAGGCCGGCCACTCCGGGCGGGCGCCTCCGGCCTCGGGGGCGCCCGGTCATCACCATGCAGCTCATCATGGCGCCACGCCGAAGACCCCATACAAATACGGAATTTGGCGCCGGCGGCTGGGGCAGAGAGCAGACTTGCGCCTGAGGTTGTGTCGGCGAGCCCGATTGCCGGTGAGATCGAATCTCGGATACTGTTTTCTTGCTGTCTGGATGTGGCAATCCGCAGCAACCGGAGATCAACACCGACGAGAGAGAACGCCCCATGCACTACCTCACCGTCCACTACCCCCGACTCAGCACCGGCTGGAGGCTCGCCCACCGCGCCGCACGACACCTCATCGCCCTCACCCGCTCCTGCCCCGACTGCGGCGCCCGTCCCGGTAGCCGCTGCTGCTGGCCGTGCAGCAGCCGATACGTCGACTGACCCGACCTCCCACGAGCGCGAGGGGCACGGCACACGCCGGGCCTCTCGCGCTCGTGGCCGAGATGACCAAAGGCGCAGCCGCGCCCCGGAGGAACCGATCATGATCCGCGCTGGACGTAAGCACCTCGTGCTCTCCCTCGCCGACCTCGCCGCGCTCGAAGGCCTCTCCGAGTCACGCTTCAAGACGAAGCAGATGCACAAACGGCCCGGCCATCCCACTCCGATCAACGCAGCCGGAGCCACCACCAAGCAGCTCTACGACGGCGAACAGGTCGACGACTTCCGCGCCGGTCGGGATATTGCTCTCCTGCCGCAGGACGACCACGACGATGACCTGCTGGACAGGCATGAAGCCGCCGCGCTCGTCCAGGTCGCCGTGGCGTCCTGGGACCGGTACAAGCGCGAGCCCTGGCTGGCTGAGCGCGTCGTGGTCGTCAAGGGTGTCGAGCACTGGCCACGGCACATCATCCTGACCTGGGCGGCCAACCGTCCGGGCCTGGGCCGCGGCGGCCGCCCCAAGGGAACGGGTGATCTCATCCCGCGCGAGGACATCCAGCCGCGCACCGCCGAGCTGCTCGCGGCCGATCCGGCAGTCACGGCCGAAACTGTGGGTGAGGCGCTGGGGGTTCACCCGGACACAGCGCAGCGGGCCCTGACCGCAGTCCGCGCGGGGCGCGTGCAGGAGCTCCTGGCCGACCGCCCAGAGCTGACCCCCGAAGAGGTGACTGCGGAGCTCGGCTACCCGCTGCGCACCGCCCGTACCGCCCTCGCCCTCGCCCAGGCCAACCAGCGGGCCGCGGACGCCGCCCCCTATCTCCAGTCCATGCTCCAGGCCCTGGACGCCTCCGGAATCGCGGTGGCCGACGTCTCCGGGGTCGTGGTGCGCCCAGGCGCCGTATGCTCGGCCGCCGTGACGCTCAGCCAGGCGCCGGCCCCGGTCCTGGTGTGGGACGAGCGGTACGGATGGCGCACGGCGGCCGACCGACCGAATCTGTCGCGAGGGGAGGCCGAGCCCCCGGCGGGCCCCGGTATTCGCTACCTCGCCCACGGCATCACTCCGGACCCGCGTGACGTCATCACGGCACTGGCCGACCGCAGGACAGGCACCAAACGGCCACGCACAGTCCGCTGAGCTAGAGACTCCCGAGTTGGGCCCCCGGCAGAAGCCGGGGGCCCAACGTCGTCTCTGGGGTGCTCCGTTGCGCTGGCCTACTGCCGGTAGGCCAGTAGGCCACCCTCAAACCACGCCCCTGACCAGCACAGATAGCCCCACACATCCCCCATGGCCTACTGGCCTACCATCCTCCAAAAAACCCGCATGACACGCCGAGCACAAGATTCACAACTGGGATCAATCTCGGATACTGTTTTACATGTCGGAAGGCAGTGGCAGCCCCGACAACCGGAGACACACCCCCAACCGAAAGGCACACCCATGACCGCTCGCCCCATGAACAGCCGCATGATCGCCGCGCTGCGCACCGGAGCCACCCGGGCCGACCGCAAACTTTCCGGCTACGACATGCGCACCTACAACGCGCTCGCCCGACGCGGCTACGTCGAGTTCACCGTTGCCTCCATCAGCCTCCGCGCAGGAACGACCCGCGAGTTGGTAACCGCAATCAAGATCACTGACACCGGCCGTGACGCACTCGCCGAACACATCGGGACGGCCGCAGCCGCCCCGCCGGTCCTCGAAGCTGACCGGAACGGATGGCGCCCGGCCTACGACTACTGGACCCGGCAGATGATCGCCGCCAAACGGGACGCCGACATGGACGCATGGCGGGAGGCACACGCAGCACGCTCCGCAGTGGTCGAGCGGCACTCCGCCGAGCACCGCGAGCACATGCAAAACGTCACGCTGATCGCCGTCAACGCCGCTCTCTGAACCTGCCCGCTGCGCCCCGGCAAGGCATCCCGGGGCGCAGCAACAGCCCATACGCGGGAGGGTCTCCGACAAAGCGCAGCAGGCGGCCTCGAAGCCTTTCTCCCGCGCAGCGGGGCCGTGTGGCGCTGCGCGCCACACGAAGTGACGCGCGCTGCGCGCGCAACCTTCCCGTTGCACGGGAAGGGCTCGGAAGCGCGTACGTCGCCCGCTGCGCGGGTGACGAGGGAAGCGAAGGGCGGCCGCTGCGCGGCCGCAGAACGGGCCGCTCTCTCTTGGCCTACTGCCGGTAGGCCAGTAGGCCACCCCCAAACCACGCCGCTGACCAGCACAGACAGTGCCGGATACCCCCCATGGCCTACTGGCCTACCACCCGCCAAAAAACCCGCATGACACGCCGAGCACAAGATTCACAACGGGATCAATCTCGGATACTGTTTTACATGTCGGAAGGCAGTGGCAGCCCCGACAACCGGAGACACACCCCACAGAAAGGCACACCCATGACTCAGCAGTACGCGTTCTTCGTCGGCTTCAGCGGCAACTTCAGGCTCCTCGACTGGCCCACCATCGCCCGCGAGCAGATCGAGACCGTCAGCGCCGCGCTCGACTGCGAGCAGCTCGCCCCCATCGACATCACTGGCGAGCTCACCATGTGGCTCGACAACGGTCTCGACGAACTGCCCCTGAACATCCACGCCATGCGGCTCTACCGCACCCAGCGCCGCCTTCACCGGGCGTACTACGGAGACGCCATCTTCACCGGCGGTCTCGACGAGAAGGGCCGCAGGACAGGGCTCACCGAGGACCAGGCCCTCGCGATCCTCGAAGTCCTCCTGAACCCCACCATCCCCCAGCAGCGGACCCGCGACTGACCGACCGTCATATCCCGGGGTCCCTGGCCGAGTCAGGGACCCCGGGCCCTACCTCGATAAACGAGAGAATACCCGAGAGGAAAACTGGTGAAATTCACGTTCGTGGGGGAATGGTATAACTCGGAAACGACCGATCCTGTTTTCTCCGTCGTAGGCGAAGGAGCTACGTACGAGGAAGCACAAATTCACGCCGCAGGCAAAGTTCTGCGCGAATTCTTCGACCACCTCGACGGGGGACAGACAGCCGAAGATTTTTGGTGGAGCGACCATGGCGCCTACATCTGCGCAGCGTTCCAGGGTGACATGACCCCCTACCTCGTCCACTCGGAAATCTGTCACCAAATCAACTAGCCCAGCGTCAGGGGAGTGGCACCCCTGACCAACCGGAAATCACTCCAACCCGAAAGAAGAACGCAATGGGCAACGCAAGCCGCACCACAACCGTCCGCCTCTACGACCGCGAACCAGTGGACGTCACCACCCACGCGAATTCTCGCACCGTAGACCGCAAACACACGCGCGCACTTCTCGCCGCTCTGGCCGGCGAATGCCAGGCCGAGGCCGACGAGCGCCAGCAGCACGGAGGGACGCCCCGAGCCGTCAAGGCCGTCCGTGACCGTAAGTGGAAGCTGCCCAAGAGCGCTTTCGACCCGCGCCCGCAAGCCTCGGCCCAAAAGCCCTCGAACCGCGCCTACAGCCCCGGTTCATGGGTCAGTTGGGAGCACCCGGCCACCGGCGCCCCCATGCTCGGCATCGTCTCGAACCACGAAATGCCGGGCCTCATCTACCGCGACAATGACCGTACCGTCATCCCTGCCGACGGATCCCCCGCAATGGTCATGCGAACCCGCCCCGGAACAACCGCGACTGACGGACAGTGGGAAGCCCTCTACCCCCACGGAATGAGCGCTCGAATTCAGCCAGTTTCCAGCGAAGAGGCATTCTCTCGCCAGAACTAAAATCGATTCGGGGTCCGGGAATTATTCCCCGGACCCCGAATCGATTGCCAATCCGCTTCAGCGGATTGGCAATGTCTCGCAACAAAACAAAAGAGCCTCGCCCGGAAGGCGAATTCCGCTTTAGCGGAATTCCCCGCTAAGGCAATCTGCGCGATGCGCAGATATAGAG
>NZ_JBHWES010000082.1:0-49719 GCF_042734105.1 Streptomyces sp. NPDC059679
GACCCCGAGCACTGCATCGAACACGTACAGCGATACGCGGACATGGGCGTCGAAGCACTCGTCCTGCGTGTCGACAGCCTGCCCCACGACCAGCTGATGCGCTCGATCGAACTCTTCGGCAAGTACGTCATCCCCCGCTTCAAGCACCCCCGCAACGTCGTGCGCTCGGCCGACGACATCCTCGCCGAGATCCGAGCCGCCCGCCCCGCCCACGAAGAAGCACTCCGCCAGTTCAACGACACGCACAACCCCAGCCACCACAAGGAGACCAGCCGATGACCGACCTCTACCACCACGGCACCGGCAACGTCCTCACCGAACGCCACGACAACGGCGTCCTCCAGATCACAACCGGCGTCCCGGCGCACGGAGTGGTGCGATGACCCGCGACCCGGGCTCCTTGTCCTTCGAGCCGTTGACCCCGACGTCGTATCTGGATCGTGCCGCGGCGGCGCACGGGGATCGGGTCGCGGTGGTCGATGGGCGGTCCCGGTGGACCTATGCGGAGCTGCGTGATCGGTGCCAGCGGTTGGCGGGCGGGCTGGCACCGTTGGCCGGGGGGCGTCCGGTGGCGGTGCTGGCACCGAACACGCATGTGTCGCTGGAGGCGCACTACGGGGTGCCGTGGGCGGGGGTGCCGCTGGTCGCGGTGAACACCCGGCTCTCGGTGGGCGAGGTCGCCTACATCCTGGAGCACTCCAAGGCTTCCGTGCTGATCCACGACCCGTCGTTCGACGTGTTGGTGGACGAGGCCCTCGCCCGGCTGGACGCCCCACCGTACCGGATCAGGGCGGGGCAGGAGTACGAGGATCTGCTGGCCGCGGCGGAGCCGCTGCACCTGACCCCGGCCGACGAACGGGCGCTGCTGTCGATCAACTACACCTCGGGGACCACGGGCCGCCCGAAGGGTGTGATGTACCACCACCGGGGCGCGTTCCTCCAGGCCGTGGCGATGGTGGGGCACACCGGACTGACGCCGTCGAGCGTTCATCTGTGGACGCTGCCGATGTTCCACTGCAACGGATGGACGTTCCCGTGGGCGGTGACCGCGGCGGCCGGGACGCACGTCTGCCTGCCGAAGGTGGATCCGGAGGAGATATGGCGGCTGCTCCGGGAGGAGGGCGTCACCCACCTCAACGGGGCGCCGACGGTGCTGTCGATGATCGCCTACGCCCAGGAGGCCGCACCACTGGACCGTACGGTGCGGATCGCCACCGGTGGGGCGCCGCCGTCGCCGGCGATCCTGCGGCGGACGGCGGAGCTGGGGTTCGAGGTCACGCACCTGTACGGGCTGACCGAGACCTACGGCCCGGCGATGCTGTGCGACTGGCGCCCGGAGTGGAACGACCGCGACGCTGCGGCACAAGCGCGGCTCAAGGCGCGCCAGGGCGTCGGGAACATGATCTCGTGCGTGCCGCGGGTGATCGCGGACGACGGTACGGACGTCCCCGCGGACGGTGTCACCATGGGGCAGATCGCGTTGCGCGGCAACAACCTCATGCTCGGCTACCTCGACGACCCGGAGGCCACCCTGGCGGCGGTGCCGGACGGATGGTTCCGGACCGGGGACATCGGCATCCTGCACCCCGACGGGTACGTGGAGCTGCGTGACCGCTCGAAGGACGTGATCATCTCGGGTGGGGAGAACATCGCGTCGGTCGAGGTGGAGCAGGCGATCATGGATCATCCGGCGGTGCTGGAGGCGGCGGTGATCGCGGTGCCGGACGAGCGCTGGGGTGAGGTCCCTGCCGCCTATGTGAGCCTGCGGGAAGGCGCTACGGCTACCGAGGCGGAGATCATCGAGCATGTGCGGGGCAGGCTGGCCCGGTTCAAAGCGCCGAAGTCGGTCACGTTCACCGAGTTGCCGAAGACCTCCACCGGGAAGATTCAGAAGTTCGTGTTGCGGGACAAGGCATGGGCCAGGAGCGAGAGCCGCATCCGGTGAACGACGGGAGCGGACCGGTGGCACGCGAGGTCGTCGTCGGGGAGTGTCAAACCGCGTGCTTCCACACGGCAGAGCGTCCGGTGGGCGATCAGAAACGCCAGGGCCTGCGGTAGGTGGTCGCCGTCGTCCTCATGTGGCGAGGGCGCGTCGGGTTGTTCAAGCGCAGTGGATCTGTCCAGCATGACGCAGGCTTGTGGCACTGCATCACCGGATACTGGACGCTGGCAGCGACCCGGTACGGCAAGCCATCCAGGAGATCTGGGAGGAGACTCTGCTCCCCGCCCGCGCTCTGGAGCAGCTGACCGCGGGCCCCACGCTGCGTCTCGCCGACCCACGTGGCGGGCCGGACTGGACCGTGCACATCTTTTTGGCCCGCATCAGTCAACGTCGGCTCACTCTCAACTGGGAGCACAAGACATACCGGTGGGTATGGCCTTGGAAGCTGTCGCAGTTCGATGGGCAGGTCGCATGGCTGACAGACGTCCTGCGAGCAGTCGACTTTCTGCCGTCAGCCACGGCGCGTGATGGGGTCGCGTCCTAAGGCCGGTGCGAACCGGTCCAGCGCCCTGGGTCAGCCGATCAGGTGGCCCGAATTCAAGCAGAAAGCTCGATCTCAAAGGCACATCCTGTGCAGTCGCGGAGTTATCCGTCTCCTGACGGAGCATAACGCGAAATCCCTAAGGCGTGGTGCCGAATACGGAGGTGGTCTGTGATGGTGACGGAACTGAAGTCGGCCGGCGGCAACGGCGGTCCTGCCCAGGAGGCGGAGCTTGTTGCGCTGGAGTCGGTCGAACAGCGGGTGCTGTGGCTGTCCACAGCGATCATCGATCACGCCAACCGGGTGCGGCCGAACCCTTCGGGGCTGAAGGTGGGCGGTCACCAGGCGTCCAGTGCCTCGATGACCTCGATCATGACGGCGCTGTGGTTTCATGCGCTGACCGCGGATGACCGGGTGTCGGTCAAGCCGCATGCCTCACCGGTGTTGCATGCGATCAACTACTTGCTGGGCGAGCTGGACGAGTCCTACCTGACCACGCTGCGTGCCTTCGGCGGTCTGCAGAGCTACCCCAGTCGTTCCAAGGATCCTGACCCGGTCGACTACTCCACCGGTTCGGTCGGCATCGGCGCCACCGCTCCCCTGTGGGGCGCTCTCGCCCGGCGCTACGTGGAGGGGCGCTTCGGCGGTGCCGGGAGGGGGCGCCAGTACTCCCTGCTCGGCGATGCCGAGCTGGACGAAGGCGCGATCTGGGAGGCTATCCAGGATCCGATGGTGCCGGGCCTGGGCGAGGTGGTGTGGGTCGTCGACCTCAACCGGCAGTCCCTGGACCGAGTCATCCCCGGCATCGCCGCGGACAAGCTGCACGGCATGTTCGCCGCGGCAGGCTGGCAGGTGATCTCCCTCAAGTACGGGCATCTCCTTCAGGAGTTGTTCACCCGGCCCGGCGGCGAGGCCCTGCGCGCTCGTATCGATGCCATGGGCAACCCCGAATACCAGCGCCTGCTGCGCTGCTCCGCCGACGAGCTGCGCGAGCGCTTGCCCGGCACCGGCTCGACCGCCGGGCCGATCGCCGACCTCATCGCCCCCCTGGACGACGCCTCGCTCCTGGCGGCGCTGCGCAACCTGGGCGGCCACGACATCGGCGCGCTGTCGGATGCGTTCGCCGGTGTCGACGACACCCGCCCGACCGTGATCTTCGCCTACACGGTCAAGGGCTACGGGCTCCCCACCGAGGGCCACCCGCAGAACCACTCCTCGCTCCTGACGGCCGACCAGATGAGTGCGCTGGCCGACCGCCTGGGAACCGATCTCGACGACCCGTGGACGCGTTTCGGTGAGGGTTCGGCGGAAGCGGCCCTGTGCGCGGCGGCCGCCCAGCGGCTGCGCCGCCCCGAACAGGCGCCCCAAGAGCCCCCTGCGGTCCCCGCCGACCTGGCGCGCCCGGCCCCTACCGGCATCGGGAACACTCAGCAGGCGCTTGGCCGCGTCCTGCTGGATCTCACCCGGCGGGCGCCGGAGGCGGCCGCCCGGATCGTCACCGTCAGTCCGGACGTCAGCTCCTCCACCAACCTGGGCGGCTGGCTCAACAAGGTGGGCGTGTGGTCGCCCACCGAGCGCACCGACTGGTTCGCCGATGACGCCGAGACCATCCTGCACTGGCGCGAGCAGCCCGCCGGTCAGCACATGGAGCTGGGCATCGCGGAGACCAACCTGGTCGGTCTCCTCGGCGAGCTGGGCGCCACCTGGAGCCGGTGGGGCCAGCCGTTGCTGCCGATCGGCGTCGTCTACGACCCCTTCGTCAACCGGGCACTGGAGCCTTGGTCGTTCGGCATCTACGCCGGTGGCCAGTCGATCCTGGTCGGCACCCCTTCCGGGGTCACCCTCGCCCCGGAGGGCGGTGCGCATCAGTCGATCACCACCCCCTCGCTGGGCATTGAACAGCCCGGCTGCGTCACCTATGAGCCGGCGTTCGCCATCGACACCGAATGGTGCCTGCTCGCCGCACTCGGCAACTTGGCCAGTCCAGGGGGCAGGTCGGCGTATCTGCGGCTGTCGACCCGCCCCATCGACCAGTCGACAGCCGCGGTGCCCAGCGACCCGGCCGCTCGCGAACGCCGTCGCCGGCAGGTGACCGCCGGGGCCTACCGGCTGCGGCAGCACGAGAAGCCCGTGGTGACACTCGCCGCGATGGGCGCTTTGGTCCCGGAGGCCCTGGCCGCCGCCGACCGGCTCGCCGCCATCGGCCACGGCGCCGACGTGGTATGCGTGACCAGCCCGGACCTACTCTTCCGCGCGCTCCAGGCCCGTCGCGGCCTGTCGGACGACCCGGCGTGGATCCTCGACCAGGTCTTCCCCCCAGGCCGGGCCACCCCGCTGGTCACCGTCCTGGACGGGCATCCCCACACCTTGGCTTTCCTGAGCGCGGTCCAGAACGTTCCCGTCAGCACCCTCGGCGTGACCCGGTTCGGCCAGTCCGGGGCGATCGAGGACGTCTACCGCTATCACCGCATCGACACAGACAGCATCGTCACCACCGCCCTCGACCTCATCGATTGAGCGAGAACCCGGCAGCCTCTGCGTGCAGGGGATTCGCCTCTCACACCCCGTCCGGCGGCACGCCCCTGTCTTGCCGAAAAGACGTGCCGCCGGACGGTTCCGGCGCAGCCGACCCGGACCACCACCCCATGGGGCAACAGCTCCCCGCCCTCTCCGTCCGGCGGCACGGTGCGGCACCCGCCCTGACGAGCCGCGCCGTGCCGCCGGGCCGCAACCAACCTGTCCGCCCTTCCCACGGCGAGCCGAGCAGACGCACCACCCGGACGATTGGACATGTGATGAAGGCTCTGAGCGGAATCGAACGAAAGTGGTCCGGGGCTCGGGCCGTTCCCCGACCGGCCGCACGGTCAGCCAGTCGTCGGTATCTGGCCGTGGGTGGCAGGATCGGCGAGGTCGTCTCGAAGCCGTCGGCAAGCGCCTCCGTCGCCGATGAGCTCCAGCAGTGCGATGACGAAGGGTTCCTCCGCTGATGCGCATCGTCCTCGTCGGGCCGCCGGGTGCTGGTAAGGGCACTCAGGCCACACGCCTGGCCGGGAAGCTGTCGATCCCGCACATCTCTACGGGCGATCTGTTCCGGGCCAACATCAGTCGGCAGACCGAGCTGGGGAAACTCGCGAAGGCCTCCATGGACGCCGGCAACCTCGTCCCCGACGAGCTCACCATCGCGATGGCGAAGGACCGCATGCGACAGCCGGATGCCGAGGACGGCTTCCTGCTCGACGGTTTCCCGCGCAATGTCTCGCAGGCCGAGGCCCTCGACGAGCTGCTGAAAGCCGAGGCCATCAAGCTGGACGCGGTTCTTGACCTCGAAGTCCCCGGGGGAGAGGTCATCAAGCGCATCGCCGGCCGGCGCATCTGCCGCAGCCGGTCGGCACACGTGTTCCACGTGTCGTACAGCCCGCCGAAGAAGCAGGGCGTGTGCGACGTCTGCGGCGGTGAGCTCTACCAGCGCGACGACGACTCCGAGGAGACCGTCCGCAAGCGGCTCGAGGTCTACCACACGCAGACCGAGCCGATCATCGAGTACTACAAGACGCAGGGCCTGGCGGTCACGATCCCCTCCCTGGGCCCGGTGGACGAGGTCACGCGGCGGGCGCTGGAAGCCCTCGAGCGCGAGGACGACGGCAAGTAGCCGCCAGCACGTCTTTCACCACCACAAAGGCGGCGGCGGGCGTATGCCCAGAGCGGAGTGCCCTTTGGCTTCTGGGGAGACCTGACCGGCAAGAACGTCGCAAAGCATCCATCGAGGGATGGCTGGGCGTACCAGGCTCCGGCAACGGCATCTGGGCCTTCCGGCAAGTCTCACCAGGGATGGGACCGGTTCACCCAGATTGCGGACCGGCACGAGATGGAAAAAGTGCAGGCCCACCACTTGGCCGGGAGTCCACAGCCTACGACGCCTACCGCGCGCACCGGAGACGCCCGCGTTGGCGATCCAGCGCTTGACGCCGTTGAGCACCCAGTGGTCGCCGTCGCGGACCGCCTTGGTCTTCATGCCGGCCGCGTCGGGGCCGGAGAGGATGACGGGCAGAGAGCCCAGCTTGTTCACGGTCGGGATCAGGAGCGCGGAGACACAGACCGCGCCGCCTTCTCGATCACGATCACGGTGGCGAGGGCGTCCGCGCCCGCCCCGCCGTACTCCTCGGGCACGTGCACCGCGTGCAGGTCATTCGCGACGAGGGCATCGAGGGCCTCCTGCGGGAAGCGGGCCTCCTCGTCCACCGCGGCGGCGTGGGGCGCGATCTTCGCCTCGGCGAGCGAGCGGATGGCGTCACGGAGCATGTCGTGCTCCTCGGACGGGCGGTACAGGTCGAAGTTCGGCAAGACCACGAACGGGCTCTGGCGTAGATGGTCGACTACTTGGAGCAGGGCGCCCAGGACCCCGATCCCGTGGGCCGTGCCTGCGGAGCGGCCCGGCTGGTCATGCGCATGTATGCCGAGCGATGCGGTCTTCGCGCCTGGCTGCGCTCCGGCGCCCGGGGGCGACGTGGCCATCGGGGTGGATCAGGCTCTGAGACTCGTCCACCGCGCTTGGGGTGATACGGGGGAATCGCTCATCCTGGTCGCCAGAAGCAGCACGCCGATGTGGCAGACCGTCCAACGCCTCGAAGATGCCTGGGTGGAAGCACCTACCGATGGTCTCCAAGAGGGAACTGAGTTCCCTGGTATCTGATAATCAGTACCCTCCCAGGACGTGCTTCCCTCGAGTGCCTTGCCATCATGGACTGTCCGCAGGGGCGATGATGGCTCGTTAGTCGCTTCGGTGGCTGACGGGGGAGGAGGGTGCCTGCTGAGCTGCCGTTTTCCCGCAGCGGCTCAGGGAGGTTGACTCCGCGTTCTCTGCATCCGGTCCGATGCGTTCTGGACGGCGTTAGTCTGTCTCGCGGTCAGGCCGGGTGCGAACGTGGCGGTCGCGTCCAGCGCCATAACCGGCAGCGGCCATGACCAGGCTCAATGCGGTGAGGAGCAGGAGTGCACCAGTCCAGCTGCCGGTGGTGTCGTGGAGGACGCCCAGAAGAAGGGGTCCGGCCGCGGCGACGAGATAGCCGATGGACTGAGCCATCCCGGCCAGGGCTGTGGTCTCGCTGGGACCAGTGGCACGCTGGCTCTGGAAGCTCAGGGCGAGCACGAGACAGACCCCGGCGCCCAACCCGAGAAGAGTGCACGCCGCGAGTGCGAGCGCCGGAAAGAGGAGCAGAAGCGCGAAGCCCGCGGCGACGATCGCTGAGCCCGCGGCAGCGGCGAAGCGCTGGTCGTGGCGGCCTCGAGTGATCAAAGGCAGCAACATGCCCGTGACCAGTGCGACGAGCTGGTAGTAGAACAGCGTCCAGCCGGCAGCCGTGGTGCTCATGCCCTGCTGACTGAGGATGCTGGGCAGCCAGGCGACGGCGGTGTAAAAGGCAAGGGATTGCAGGCCCATGAAGAAGGACACCTGCCACGCCAGCCAGGATCGCCATGGGGTTCGGGCGTGCGTCCCACGAGACCGCACGTCGCCGTCCGGCCGGGACCCGCGTAGCCGAGGCAGCCACACGGCGAGAGCGGCGACGGTGACGACTACTCCCCAGGCCAGGGCGGAATGCCAGGTTCCGGGTAGGATCCCGGCAAGCGGGACAGAGATGCCGGACGACAGAGCGGCGACCACTCCCATCGCGGTGACGTAGAGAGCGCTGACGGTATGAACCCGCGGGCCGGGCACGTGGGTGCGAATCACCGTAGGCAGCAGGACGTTGCCAACTGCGATCGCCACCGAGAGGATCACGGTTCCGACGAACAGACAGGCAAGCGAAGGCAGGGACCGGATCACGGTGCCCGCTGCCAGCACTGCGAGGGCGGCCACGAGGAGGCGGGTGGTGCCGACCCGGTGCGAGGTGCGCCCGACAAAGGGCGAAGTCACGGCAAACACAAACAGCGGCAGGGTGCTCAGTACGCCACCCTCCGACGCGGTCAACCCGGTGTCGTGCTCGATGGCCGGCAGCAGTGTGCCCACACCCGTCAAGGTCGCGCGTAGGTTGGCCGCCACCAAAAGGATCGCGATCAAGAGGCCGACGGAAAGGGCGGGTGTAGTAACCGGTGTCTTCGGGGTTGCGATCCGGTCGGCCTTCGTAGCCGTGGTGAGGCCGGCGCGGGAGTTCCTCGAAGTGGTCACTGCTGTCGTTCCGTTCCGGTCTCGGTGAGCTTCACGATCTCGGTGGCGCAGTAGCGTGCACCGACCTCGTCCTGGGCGGCGATCGCCTCAACGAGACGCCTGTGCAGAAGGCTGTGCTCCGCGGCCGTCGCGCTGGGCCAGACCATGCCGCCGATCTGTTCGGTGACCGCGATGCTGAGGACCTCGTACACCTCGGTGAGCAGGGCGTTCCCGCTGGCACTCACCACAGCCTGGTGGAAGCGGGTATCGACCTCCGCGATGGCGGCCATCTCCGGTGAATCCGCTGCCGCCTCGGCCTCGTCGAGGAGGTGCCGCAGGCGATGCAGGTCGTCTTCGGTACGCCGCAACGCGGCCAAGCCCGAGGCGTACTCCTCCAGCACTGCGCGCAGTTCCAGCACGTCGCTCCGCCTTGAGCTGTTGGCGCGTCTCACCAGTACCGAGTGCATTTCGCTCGATGTCCGGACGTATGTCCCGTCACCCTTCCGAGCCTCCAGCAGGCCCAGATGCACCAGCGCGCCGAGCGCCTCGCGCACCGTCGTACGCCCGACTCCGAGTTGCTCGACCAGGTCATGTTCGGGCGGAATCCGCGTCCCCACAGGCCATGCGCCGGATGTGATCTGCTCACGAAGGGTGTCCACCAGTTGCGCCGACAGGCTCGCGACACGGCGCGGCGCACGAAGATCTTTCATAAGGCGACACTAACACCGAATGTCTGACATCTGTACGTGATGTAGGTCGCCACCCGCCTTGGTCCGCCTGGCGTGCATGGGTTTCGACGCGGCGAATGCGTTGATCGCGGTGGCGCGGATGGGCGTCTTGACGACTCGGCCTAGGTGAGCAGCCGGTAACTTTTTTCCTTTTTATCCGTGCCTTGACTCCGCTGATACCAGGGCATACGTTGAATGTGAATCACCCATAACGTTAGTCGTCGATAACGACGGAAGAGTCGGTACGGACGTCATCGTCATGACTGAGGGGCTACCCCCGCCGGATCCCCGGTGGCCTGGCGCCGCCACACCGCGCCCGAGACGTTCCTCTCCGGCCTCGCCGTCCCCCGCCCCACCGGGAACACCCCCAGGACAGCGCCATGAATCACGACCTGCCCGTGAAGCTCAGCAACAGCCTTGAGACAGTCTCATCCGCTCGGACAGATGTGGTCTTCCCTCTGCCTCACATCCCAGAAGGTCTTGCCGCCGTCCGCCGACGCGCCGCCCGCGCCATGCAACAGTGGCGCATCCCCTCGGACCTTGCGGACGATGCGCTCCTGGTCATCTCCGAACTGATCACCAATGCGGTCGTTCACGCGCTTCCCCCCGCGTCGCTGTGCTTGTCCCGGCAGGGTGGCCGGGCTGCGTGTGCTGTCCGCATCGAGGTCACTGACGCGGGCCCGGCGCTGCTGCGCCACCACGGCGGCAGTCCTCGGCAGCCCGAGGAGAGCGGCCGCGGGAGCGCCATCGTCGCCGCACTGTCCGCCCGCTCCGGAACCACGACCTACCAAAGCGGGACCACTCGATGGGCGGAAATCCAATAGCCCACGCCCTGACCAGGCCCCGGCGTCCACCCCGCGCGGCAGCGTGCGGTCGCGCGGCAGACGTGTCACCTGCGGCTGGTGGAGGCGGTCAAGGGCGAGCTTCGCGAGCTCTGACGGCACGTACTCGGAAGTCGCAGATGCCTGACCGGCGACGCGTCGTCGTCCCCGCCGGGCGGTCGGCTGATCCTGCCGAGGGCAGCGGAAGCGCCAGTCAATCCTGGGGCTTACCTCCGAGTGGAGCCACAGCGATCATTCCTGTCAGTCCTTGATTTCGCAGATGACCGCGCCCGAGGTGAGGGACGCGCCGACCTCGGCGGCCAGGCCCTTGACGGTGCCCGCGCGGTGGGCGTTGATGGGCTGCTCCATCTTCATGGCCTCCAGGACCACGACGAGGTCGCCCTCGGCCACGGTGTCGCCCTCGGCCACGGCGACCTTGACGATGGTGCCCTGCATCGGGGAGGCCAGGGCGTCGCCGGAGGCGGCGGAGCCGGACTTCTTGACCGCCTTGCGCTTCGGCTTCTTCGAGCCGCCCGCGGGGGCGGTGGCCACTCCCAGGGAGGCGGGCAGCGAGACCTCCAGGCGTTTGCCGCCGACCTCGACGACGACGGTCTCGCGGGCGGTGGGCTCCTCGGCCTCGTCCGCGCCGGTCGGGGTGAACGGGGCGATGGTGTTGTTGAACTCGGTCTCGATCCAGCGGGTGTGAATGGTGAAGGGCTCGCTGGTGAACGCCGGGTCCTTCACCACCGCCTGGTGGAACGGGATCGCGGTGGCCATGCCCTCGACCTGGAACTCGGCCAGGGCGCGGGCCGCGCGCTCCAGGGCCTGCTTCCGCGTGGCGCCGGTGACGATCAGCTTGGCCAGCAGCGAGTCCCACGCCGGGCCGATGACGCTGCCGGACTCCACGCCCGCGTCCAGCCGCACACCCGGCCCGGCGGGCGGCACGAAGGAGGTCACCGTGCCCGGAGCGGGCAGGAAGTTGCGGCCCGGGTCCTCACCGTTGATGCGGAACTCGAACGAGTGCCCCCGCATCGGCGGATCGTCGTAGCCGATGGCCTCGCCGTCCGCGATACGGAACATCTCCCGCACCAGGTCGATGCCGGTGACCTCCTCGGTGACCGGGTGCTCCACCTGGAGACGGGTGTTGACCTCCAGGAACGAGATCGTGCTGTCCATCCCGACGAGGAACTCCACCGTCCCCGCCCCGACATAGCCCGCCTCCTTGAGGATGGCCTTGGAGGCGGCGTAGAGCTGGGCGTTCTGCTCTTCGGTCAGGAAGGGTGCGGGGGCTTCTTCGACGAGTTTTTGGTGGCGGCGCTGGAGGGAGCAGTCGCGGGTGGAGACGACGATGACGTTGCCGTGGGTGTCGGCCAGGCACTGGGTCTCGACGTGGCGGGGCTTGTCGAGGTAGCGCTCGACGAAGCATTCGCCGCGGCCGAAGGCGGCCACGGCTTCGCGGACGGCGGAGTCGTAGAGTTCGGGGACTTCTTCGAGGGTGCGGGCGACCTTCAGGCCGCGGCCGCCGCCGCCGAAGGCGGCCTTGATGGCGATGGGCAGGCCGTGCTGCTCGGCGAAGGCCACGACCTCCTCCGCCCCGGAGACGGGGTCAGGGGTGCCGGCGACGAGGGGGGCTCCGGCGCGCTGGGCGATGTGGCGGGCGGCGACCTTGTCACCCAGGTCGCGGATGGCCTGCGGCGGGGGGCCGATCCAGGTCAGGCCCGCGTCCAGGACGGCCTGGGCGAACTCGGCGTTCTCGGAGAGGAATCCGTACCCGGGGTGGACGGCGTCGGCGCCGGACTCGACGGCCGCGGCCAGGACCTTGGCCTGGTCGAGATAGCTGGCCGCCGGGGTGTCACCGCCCAGCGCATAGGCTTCATCGGCCGCGCGCACATGACATGCGTCCCGGTCCGGATCGGCGTAGACGGCTACGCTCGCGATACCGGCATCCCGGCAGGCACGGGCAACACGGACAGCGATCTCGCCACGATTGGCTATAAGCACCTTCATCAGCATGTCGGCTCCAGGGTCTGGTTCGGGGCGGCGTAGAGCCGGTCGGTGTTTCCGAGGATCTGGCCCATGTCCGCGCCGAGGGTGGAGACCGCGCGGATGCCCATGGCCTCCAGGGAGGGAATGTCGACGTCGGGGATGATGTCGCCGACAAGGACACGGACATCGACCGCGTCCTCCGGCACGGAAAGGTTGATCACCTTCTGCGCGATCGTCACTGAAAGGACGGAGAGACCCAGGACTGGGGCATCCTCGGCGACGACGATGGCGACGATCTGTTCCGGGGCCCGGTTCGGGTCGGTGCCGATGACCTCGTAGCCGGTGTCGCGCGGGAACAGAGCGATGACGTTGGCGCCGCGGTCGCGGCCGTCAAGCCAGGGCTTGACGGTACGGGTGCCCGGCGCCGGCGCGGCACCGGCACGAGCTGTCCGCTGTTGCGGCGTCTCCACGGTCTCTCCGTTCGAATGGTCAGCGAGGCGGGAGGACCCCACCGGCCGCCAGGGCCAGGGAGTTCGCCGTGCTTGTGCGACGACGTCGCGGATGCGGGCACCGTGGGTTCCTCAGCGTGGCCAGTAGGAGCTGCGCCACGCTGCCGGGCCCGGCTGGAGCGGGGGGCTGCACGAGATGTTGCGGGTTTTGACCGTCCACTTGTCCAGGTGCCGCGGCGTCGCAGGGACAGCTGAGGCCGCTGCGGCGCGGGCTGGGACCACCACGAGCGCGGCGGCCAGCTCTTCGGGAGTGGGATTGCCCCGTACGACCGTGAACACTATTGGCCGCCCTTTCTGAAGTCCGTGAGGTCAGTGGGGTCAGAGGGGGATGTTGCCGTGCTTCTTCGGGGGCAGTGCTTCGCGCTTGTTCCGCAGGGTCCGCAGTCCGCGGACGATGTGGCGGCGGGTCTCGGAGGGCATGATCACCGCGTCGACGTAGCCTCGCTCGGCCGCGATATACGGATTGAGGAGGGTGTCCTCGTAGTCCGCGATCAGTTCGGTGCGGGTGGTCTCCGGGTCGTCGGAGGAGGCGATGGTGCGCCGGTGGAGGATGTTGACCGCGCCCTGGGCGCCCATGACCGCGATCTGCGCGGTCGGCCAGGCCAGGTTGAGGTCGGCGCCCAGGTGTTTGGAGCCCATGACGTCGTACGCGCCGCCGAACGCCTTGCGGGTGATGACCGTGATCAGCGGGACGGTGGCCTCGGCGTAGGCGTAGATCAGCTTGGCGCCGCGCCGGATGATGCCGTTGTACTCCTGGTCGGTGCCGGGCAGGAAGCCGGGCACGTCCACGAAGGTCAGGACGGGCACGTTGAACGCGTCGCAGGTGCGTACGAAGCGTGCGGCCTTCTCGGAGGCGTCGATGTCCAGGCATCCGGCGAACTGCATCGGCTGGTTGGCCACGATGCCCACCGGGTGGCCTTCGACCCGGCCGAAGCCGGTGATGATGTTGGGGGCGAAGAGGGCCTGGGTCTCCAGGAACTCGTTGTCGTCCAGGACGTGCTCGATGGCCTTGTGCACGTCGTACGGCTGGTTCGCCGAGTCGGGGATGAGGGTGTCCATCTCCCGGTCCTCGTCCGAGACCTCCAGGTCGGCCTCGTCGGGGAAGGCGGGGGACTGGGAGAGGTTGTTGGAGGAGAGGTAGGACAGCAGGGTCTTGACGTACTCGATGCCGTCCTTCTCGTCCCCGGCCATGTAGTGCGCGACACCGGAGGTGGTGTTGTGGGTCCGGGCGCCGCCCAGCGCCTCGAAGCCGACGTCCTCACCGGTGACCGTCTTGATCACGTCGGGGCCGGTGATGAACATGTGCGAGGTCTGGTCGATCATCACCGTGAAGTCGGTGATCGCCGGGGAGTAGACCGCCCCGCCCGCGCATGGGCCCACGACCAGGCTGATCTGTGGGATCACGCCGGAGGCGTGGGTGTTGCGGCGGAAGATCTCGCCGTACATGCCGAGTGAGACCACGCCCTCCTGGATGCGGGCGCCGCCGGAGTCGTTGATGCCGATGACCGGGCAGCCGGTCTTCAGCGCGAAGTCCATGACCTTGACGATCTTCTCGCCGAACACTTCCCCGAGCGCGCCGCCGAAGACCGTGAAGTCCTGGGAGAACACGGCGACCGGGCGGCCGTCGACCGTGCCGTAGCCGGTGACCACCCCGTCCCCGTAGGGGCGGTTCTGGTCGATGCCGAAGTTGGTCGAGCGGTGCCGGGCGAACTCGTCGAGCTCGGTGAAGGACCCCTCGTCCAGGAGGAGGTCGATGCGTTCGCGTGCGGTCAGCTTGCCCTTGGCGTGCTGCTTCTCCACCGCGCGCGCCGAGCCCGCGTGCGTGGCCTCGTCGATGCGGCGCTGCAGGTCCGCGAGCTTCCCCGCGGTGGTGCGGATGTCGACGTCGGCCGGCTGCGCGGGCTCGGTGCTCACTGCTTGGCTCCCTTCTGAGCGTTGGCGCTGGTGGCGTGCAAGGTGGTGAGCGAGAGCCCGGTTGCCGAGGCAGCTGTGACGCCTGGGGGCACCGTTACGTCATCGCGTCTCAGCGTTCTTGGCAGGAACGAATCGGTCGGCATTGGGGGGCGGAGTGGTAGGCGGCAGCCAGGAGGGGGCATGTGAGGCACTCCAGAGGTGATGGGCCATGGCCTGTGGGGCTGAACGCAAGGTCAGAAGGTGTCGTGGGGGACGTACACACCCCAGACGTCGCTGGAGCAAGTGGGCGTGCTGCCTCGGCCTTCATCGCCACGGAGGCTGTGGAGGCTCGCAGAGACGGAAGAGGAGTGCCTGAGGGCCGGACTCGATGCCTTCTGCCAGACACACCGGGGCCCCGACCCGCACGGTGAGCGGCGGCACGCCGATGACCCTGGAGCACAGCCAGAATCCCTCGTTCATGTTGATGGTGGCGAGTGCGCACTGTCTCCCGGGGCTCCGGCCCACGGCCAGGACATGACGGATGACTCCGGTGCCGCAACTGAGCTCCCAGGCGAGATCGGTGGAGGCGCAGACGGGACACAACAGCCGGCGGAAGACTGCGGTCCGACACCAGCGGCAGCGCTGGAAGTACAGCTCTCCACCCCCCACTCCACCCAGCGGCACCTGCGTGGGGCAGTCCGCCTCCGGGAGTGGGCTCGCGCTTGGATCGACCTCCCGTTCGACGGGGGCGCTATCCGTGGTTTCGATCGCTGTATGGAGCACGGTGTCTCTCTCCGTCCCCGGCCGGAAACGACCCGTGACGGGAGGTGGTGGCTCACCGGTCACGGCTGTGGCACGTCGCACCGCTGTGGTGGCGTGCATATCCAAGCTATGGCACTGAGTGCCGTAAGTAAAGTACTCAGTTCCATATGAGGTGTGGGTGCTGGACGTGGTGGTGTGCCGAGGCGGTGGTTCCTTGTGGTGGCAGGCGAAGATGTCCCTGGTCGGGTGCAGGGGAGTGCTCGGCTCGCTCCTTGCGGGGACGCCACACCGCGCCACTCGGCGCCCGATGCCCGAGGAATTCGGTACTCAGTCCCATCGAGACGAGGCAAGTGGCGTCCGCGCGGTAAGGCGGGGAAGGATGGGGGATCATGAGCAAGCTACCTGCACGGATCCGACTGGCAGATGCCGCATTCGCGCTCTTCGACGAGCGCGGATACGAGCAGACGACCGTCGATGAGATCGCTGAGCGAGCGGGGCTCGGGCGCACGACGTTCTTCCGGAACTACCGTTCCAAGGAAGACGTCATCTTTCCGGACCACGACCGGGTCCTGGCGTTGATCAGAGATCGGCTGGCGACCTCGAGCCACAGCACCGCCCTGGTCGCCGTGTCGGACGCGGTTCGACTCGTACTGCTGCACTACGTGGAGGAGGGCGACCTGGCCAGGCGGCGATATGCCCTCACGAGCAAGGTGGCTGCCCTGCGTGACCGGGAGATCGCCAGTGTGGGCCGCTATCAGCGACTGTTCCGGGAGTTCATCGCGGACTGGATGGGGGGTCCGACGGAATCGGCGTCGCTGAGGGCCGAACTCATGGCCGCCGCGGTGGTCGCCGCTCACAACCACGTGCTGCGTCGCTGGCTTCGGGGCGAGTCGTCCGACCCGGTCGCGGAGGTGGACGAGGCGATGCGCGAGGTGCTCGCTCTCTTTCCGGCACCCGGCTCCTCACCGGAGACCGGCGGTGGCACCACGGTTGTCGCGTTCAGAACCGGGCAGGACATCGACAGCCTGCTTCCCTCGTTGCGGCGTCTCGTGGAGGACGGTGTCGGTCCCTGAGGCCCGGCGCACCTTGATCGAGTGATGCCGCGCACAGCGGAGACAGGGGTGCGTCCTGGCGTGTTAGCTTCCGGCCGTGGCTTCCCCGGTCCCGCACACCTTCCCGTCCCACAGCGCAACCGCCGGAACCGGTCCAGGAGGCTGCCCGGCGGCACTCGGCACCCGTGCTCCGCTCGACCTTCTCGATCTGTTCGGCGACGGTTTCGTCCGTGACCCGTACCCCTGGCTGGGTCGGCTGCAGGCCGAGGCTCCTGTGCACTACGACTCCGGCACCGGGTTGTGGCTGGTAAGTCGCTACGCCGATGTTCGGCGAGTGTGAAAACGACCTCTTAGAAGCTGTTGTCTTTCCGGACGTGATCAACGCGTTTCTGTGCCGTTCGGAAACTCATCGCTGCTGCTCGGAGCGGTTCTGGCGTTCCACCACGGTCTGCTGGAACCCCGTCCGGGTGTTCGTCTCTCTGGTGTACCAGGTGGCTCGGAAGCTGCTCGCGTTCCCGGCGTTGCTTGTTGCGTCGGGATGCCGCCAAGGACGCGGAACTGCTTGTGGTGCGACACGAGAACGCGGTGCTGCGCAGGCAGCTCACGAAGCCTGTGCGGTACGAGCCGGCGGATCGGCTGTGGTTCGCGGCACTGTCGTCGCTGATCCCCCGGCGCCGGTGAGCGAACGCGTTCCTGGTGATGCCCACGACGCTGCTCGCACGGCACCGCAGGCTGATCGCTCGGAAATGGGACTACAGCAAGCGCCGGGCCGGGCCCGGGAGACCGCCGACCGCGCGTGTGGTGAAGGCGTTGGTGCTGCGGCTGGCCAAATTCGCGAGCCCCGGCGGTCGGCCTCGGTGCGACCTGGAACACCGATCTCGTACGGTGGGTCGGCGAGGCCGTCTCCACGGAGACCCGCGCGATGCGCGCCCCGCGACGACCCGGTGGGCCTGAACGTCTGGCCCTCGAAGAGGGCTCGGTCGATCTCTTCGTGGGTGACGGTCCGGTACTGGTAGTGCTCACGCGCTTGCCGGGTACGGCCGAGCCCCACGGCTTCGCCGATTGAGCGCTCCCGTTGTCGGGGACCAGTGTGCAGGACGTCCGCCTCGGACTGCGTGGCCCGGTGCGGGGTAGGTGGGCGCGTAGTGGCACAGCCCGGCGTGCTGGCCGGCCGTCGGCGAGGCCGGCCAGTTCGAGGCGGACGTCACCGTCGCGCCGCCCGCCGTGCGCAGCACCCGTTGAGGGCGGATGCTCCCCACCTTGGTCAGGTTGTGGGCCGCCAGCGGTGCGAACGCCTTCAAGCGCAGGTAGCCGGCATTCTCAAGTCGCGAAAGGCGGGCCAGCACCGCCCTTGCCACGCTGCCTTCGAGGCCGGTTCCCGGGAGACACGTCGACGGGGCCGGGGCTCGGCGGACTGAGTGGATTGTGTCGGCCACGGTCATGCCGTCGCCCGATGGACGCGGCAAGTGGCCATGGCCACGCGAGCGGTGTGGCAGATGGGCCGGTGTGTGCGCGCAGCTCCGGCTCGTGAGGTCGGAGCTGCCCGAGGAGTAACGGGCCGTAGTGGCTCACTGGGTGTAGAAGGTGGCGTCGGCCCGGTCGGTCGTCGTACTGAGAACCTGGACGTACAGCAGGTAGTTGTAGTGGCGGACGTAGCGGCCCGGGAGGTTGAACGACTCGTACGAGACTCCGGCGGAGTCCGCGAGGCCGGCCCGGGCGGTGAAGGAGGCGTCGCCGGCGAACAGCGACGTCCCGTCGTTCTTCTCCACCCAGACCTCGTTGTTCTTGTGGCGCAGGAAGTAGCCGGGGAAGTTCGCCGACTCCAGGGAGACGGTGCCGGTGCCGACGAGGCCGGTGACGACCCGGAACTGGGAGTCGGCCAGTGGCGAGACGTTCGCCTCGATCTTGGCGCGGTACTCCCAGTGCCGGATGAACCGGTCGGGGAAGTTGTACGAGGAGAGCCGGATCGGGGTGAGGCCGTCGGCGACCGGGATGCCGAAGTCGGGTGTGCCGTCGGCCTTCCAGTAGATCTTCTGGACGCGGGTGCGGCGGTTGGGGTCCTTGAGGGGGTCGCCACTGATGTCCTTGTAGCTGCGGTCGTGGTAGACGAGGATGTCCGACTTGCCGTCCTCGGAGACCGTGAACTGGTTGTGCCCGGGACCGTACTGGCTGGTGGCGGCGTTGCTCGCAAAGACCGGGTTCGCGTTCTTGCTCCATGACGAGGCGCTGAGCAGGTCGGCCGACGCCGAGGCGGTCAGCATGCCCATGCAGTAGTTGGCATTGGTGGCGCTGGCCGAGAAGGTCATGAAGACCTTGCCGCCCCGCTGGATCACAGCCGGGCCCTCGTTGACCGTCGCGCCTCCACCGGTCTCCCACGCGGCGGTCGGCCGGCTGATCATGACCGGTGTGCCGGTGATGGTCCACGGGCTGGACATCTGCGCGATGTAGAGGTTGGTGCCGACGCCGACGGCCGGGTCGTTCTGCGCCCAGGCGAGGTAGCGGGTGCCGTTGACGGCGAAGGTCGTCGCGTCCAGGGAGAAGGTGTCCAGCGGCAGGGCGATACGGCCCTTCTCCGTCCAGCTCCCCGTGATCGGGTTCGCTGCCGTGCACTCCAGTACGTAGGGCCGGATGTGCCAGACGTTGTTGGCGTCACCGGCGGCGAAGTAGATGTACCACTTGCCGTCGATGAAGTGGATCTCCGGGGCCCAGATGTAGCCGCCCATCGTACCGGTGGCGTGCTTCGTCCAGATGGTCGTCTCGGCGGCCGACGTGAGCCCCTGGATCGTGGTGGCCCTGCGCAGCACGATCCGGTCGTACGCCGGAACCGTGGCGGTGAAGTAGTAGAAGCCGTCCGTGTGCTTGAAGATGTGCGGGTCGGCCCGCTGCTCGGCGATGGTGTTCGTGTACGTCACACCAGGGGAGGCGGGCACGGAGGCGTGGGCGGTACCGGCCGAGACACCGGTGACGGTGGCGGCGGCCGAGCCGGCGATCATGCCGAGGACCGTTCGACGGGTGAGTGCAGGTCTCACGGAGTACTCCCTCTGGTGCTGGTGTGCGGCGATACCGCCCGTTCACATCTTGCCGGTATATCGAACACTGTTCGCGGTTTCGGCCAGAACATAGGTTCTGTACCTGCCGGAGTCAATGCTTCTGTATAGACATATCCATCGAGTCGACTGACGCCCGAGACGAAGAGCCGTCCGCGCCAACTCGCGCCACCGAGCTACAGGTTGGCTGGACAGGCCGTTCAAGGGGATACGCATGTCGGATGTATTGACGCACTCCGTTTCGCGGACTTATTGTCTGCCCGAGCTTACGAACAGTGTTCGATATCCCGTACAAATTATCTGGTCTGACAGGGCGTTGGCTACTAAGTCTTCCCCCTGCCGAGCAATGGGACGGAACGCCGCCGGGAGCAACAGCGGTCGGCACCAAGAGGCGGAGAGCCGGTGACCCACCATTGACATCGCCGCACTTCGAAAGCCATGCCCGCCGAGCCTGGACCAGAGAAGTCCCGCCCACACCGAGACCGAGCCTCCCGCGCCGCACCGCTCTCTCCCCCCTTCGCCCGACGGTGGCGCCTGCACACCGACAGGAGATCCACATGTCCGCGCTTCGTGCCCGGCTGACGGTGATAGCGCTCGCCGTCTGCCTCCTCTTCACAGGCCAGGCCCTGGCCACACCCCAGCGGGCGGCCGCCGCCGACCCCGGCTACCTGATGGTGCACTTCACCGGCGATTCCGCGACCGGTCAGATGTTGTACCTCGCACATAGCACGGACGGCCTGCACTGGAACGACCTCAACGGCGGAGCGCCGGTCCTGAACTCCAAGATCGGCACGAAGGGGGTGCGCGACCCCGCACTGGTGCGCTCTCCCGACGGGAGCAAGTACTGGATCATCGCGACCGACCTGTGTGTCCGCTGCGGCTCGACGTACGAAAACGGCAGCCCCAACTTCGTGGTGTGGGAGTCGACCGATCTGGTGACCTGGTCGAAGCCGTGGCTGCTCAGCACCGCCGGACTGATTGTCGGCGGGCGCAACGCGTGGGCGCCGGAGGCGATCTGGAACCCCGAGACCAACGACTACGTCCTGTACTGGGCGACGAACGCCACGGTGAACGGCGTGTTCAAGTACCGCATCTACTACGCCCGCACCAAGGACTTCCGCACCATCACCACCCCCCAGATCTGGATCGACCCTCCCGGCAGCACGCCGGTCGTCGACACCCAGATGACCGAGGTGCCCGCCGGTGTCGGCAACTTCCGCTACGTGCGGGTCTCCGGCGACGGCCAGAACACGGTCGAGGGCAGCAACTCGATCCTGGGGACGTGGACCAACCTCGGCAACCTCTCCAGCATCGGCCTCACCGGCAACGTGGTCGAAGGCCCGGTCTGGGTGAAGTTCCGAGACCGCGACGAGTGGGCCCTCTACATCGACTACAACAACCCGCAAGGCGTACGCGAATACAGGCCCATCCTGACGACCAACCCGTTCAGCGTCAGCTCCTACCGGCTTCAGGATGCGGCAAGCTACGAAATGGGCGGCACCCCGAAGCGCCACGGCGCGATCATGACCCTCACGGCCGCCGAGGAGAGCCGCGTGCTCGCCCGCTGGCCCAACACCCCTGCCCAGCGACTCCAGGCGTACAACTTTCAGGACCGGTACGTGCGCCACACCAACTTCGACGTGCGCGTCGACCCAGACGTCAGCCCCGCCGACGACGCCCAGTTCCGGCTGCGGCCCGGCCTGACAGGCACTGACACGGTCTCCTTCGAGTCGGTCAACTACCCCGGCTACTTCCTTCGGCACGCCAACTACGACTTCCAGCTCGCCTACAACGACGGCAGCAGCCAGTTCGCCGCGGACGCCACCTTCCGCAAGGTCACCGGCCTCGCCGACTCCACCTGGTCGTCGTTCCAGTCCTACAACCACCCGGACCGCTACATCCGTCACTACGCCTACCAACTCCGCCTCGACCCGATCACCACCGCGACAGGACGCAGCGACGCCACCTTCCGCGTGACCAGCTGACCCGACGCCGACAGGGATGCCGGCGCCTCCAGGGAGAACGCCGGCATCTCCTGGCATCGGCCACCGAACGCCCTCCTGCTCGGCTTCGTCCGCGTCGCCGAATGCACCCCGACCGCCGCCCACGTTTTCCACACACCTGGCAGGCACGAACCCGGGACCGGGCCGCGACCCACCTGACCACGCTCCTCGCAGGCCCGGCCGGCCGAGCCGCTCACGACATGCTCGGGCGCCCCGCACACGAACCCCTGCTCCGTCCTAGCCACGACGCCGTCGTCGCTTGCCACCGCTACTCACCGGCCACCTCGACCAGCCGCACGACGGCCCCACACCCCAAGCCGGCCGGTCCATCGCTACCGGCACCGTCGAAGGAGCCGAAGCCGTGTCCCCGGCTTTCCATACGCCTCGGAGGCACCAGATGAACGCAACCCCCCTCCCCTCGCGCCGGCTGTTCCTCGGCATGGCCGCGGCCGTGCCGCTGTCCGTGACCGGCGCGCTGACCATCGGTAGCCAGTCCGTGAGCGCCGCGACGGGCTCCCCGTTTGCCATGGGCTACTTCACCGAATCCCGCAGAGGCCTTGGCACGGACTACGGCCTGCACCTCGCGGTCAGCACCGACGGGCTGCAGTGGATGCCGCTGAATCAGAACAACCCCGTCGTGACCCCGACCGGGGGCGACGGTGGTCTGCGCGACCCCTTCATCCTGCCCAAGCGGGACGGCACCTTCGTCGTCATGGCGACCGACCTGAAGGGTACCGACTGGACCAAGCAGAGCCAGTACATCCACGTCTGGGACTCCGCCGACCTGCGCTCCTTCGACAACTACCGCCTGCTGAAACTGCACTCGATGGCCACCCACAGCTGGGCGCCCGAAGCCTTCTGGGACGCCTCCCGCGGCCAATACGCCATCATCTACTCGTCCGTCAACAGCAGCGGACACAACGTGATCATGGTCAACTACACCACGGACTTCCAGACGGTGACGTCGCCGCAGGTCTTCTTCGACCCGGGCTACGACGTCATCGACGGCTCCCTGGCCAAGGGCGTGAACGGCGTCAACTACCTGTACTTCAAGGCCCGCAACAGCCTCGTGGGGGCGAGGTCCACCTCCCTCGACCCGGGCAGCTTCACCGTCTTCACCTCGGGCCTGGCGCCGCAAGGAGGCATCGAGGGCCCGATCCTCGCCCAGGCTTCCGGCACCTGGTACCTGTGGGGCGACGCCAACGCGCTGTTCTTCACCTGGCAGACCAGCGACCTCTCCACCGGCACCTGGACCGCCACCGACCGGCGCGTCTACACCCAGCCGCTGAACTCCAAACACGCCACCATCCAGCCGATCCCCCAGACGGTGTACGACAACATGGTCGCCAAGTGGGGCAAGCCCGCCTGGAACCGGCTGAAGTCCTATAACTTCCCGGACAGATACTGGCGGCAAGCCGACTCCATCGGACGCATCGACCCGTACCCCTTCGACCCGTACACCGACTCGCAATGGAAGTTGGTGCCGGGGCTGGCCGACTCCTCCGGCGTCTCCTTCCAGTCCGTCAACCAACCCACCCGCTATCTGCGGCACTCCTACTACCAGCTGAGACTGGACGTCAACGACGGCACCACGAAGTTCGCCAATGACGCCACCTTCCACAAGACCGCCGGGCTCGCCGACCCGTCCTGGTCGTCGTTCCGCTCTCACAACTACCCGGACCGCTACATCCGGCACTACGACTACGTACTGCGCATCGACCCCATCACCACCGCCGTCGGCAAAGCCGACGCCACGTTCTCCCTCTGGTACTGACGCAACACGCCACGAGGGCCCGCACCGAGCAGGAAGCGTCGGTTGACTCCGACCGGGCCATCAGGAATGCGGGCATGTCTCACATTCGGCGCTGACGGATTGCGCCGCTGGCCGCGGAGGATGGGTGGCGAAGAACACGGTCTCCCGAGTCATCAATGACGCAGCCGGTGTCAAGGAGTCGACAAGGCGGGCCGTGCGGCGAGCCATCGAGGAGCTGGGATACGTGCCCAACCCTGCAGCCCGGCCACTGGCGGGCCGCGGGCCGATGCCATGGCCCTCATCCTGACGGAACCGGACTGGAGACAGTTCGCGCAGCCGGTCATTTCGGAGATCGTCCACTCGTTCGTGGGACGCGCTGACGGACACGGGGATGCAACTGCCGCCCCCTTGGTCCGCTCAGCGGACGAGCGGCAGCGCTTCCTGGAGTACGCCCGCGGCGGCCGGGGCGACGGAGCCCCGCTGATGTCCGTGCACGGGGCCGATCCGCTGCCGGACATGCGCCTGCGACAACCCGACGTCGTGGGCCATGACACCAACTGGCTCGCCGCCTCCCCTGGAGCTGACGAGCAACCAGCCCCGGGGCCGGTGCCGAAGAGAGCCGAATCCGGCACCCGGCCCGGAAGCGTTGAGGCAACCCTCGGCGTCCGCACCGCCGGACACCAGGGGTTCGTCGACGCTCACCCCTCACAACCCACCTGGTGAAGGAGTCCTTCATGATCAAGCCACCGTGGATACGCAGCGTCAGACGCGCGCTCCTCGCGGCCGGTGCCACCGCCGCGCTCGCCGCCGGCCTGCTCACCGCCACGGCCACCACCTCGCAGGCCGCCACCCAGGGGCCATGCGACATCTACGCCGCGGGCGGCACCCCCTGCGTCGCTGCGCACAGCACCACCCGCGCCCTGTACGGGGCGTACAACGGTCCGCTGTACCAGGTCAAGCGCGTCTCCGACAACACGACCAAGGACATCCTCCCGCTGAACGCCGGAGGTGTCGCCGACGCCGCCGCGCAGGACTCCTTCTGCGCGAACACCAGCTGCGTCATCACCGTCATCTACGACCAGTCCGGCAAGGGCAACAAGCTCACCCAGGCGCTCAGGGGCCACTGGCCCGGACCGGCCGAGGACGGAAACGACAACCTGGCCAACGCCTTCGAAGCACCGGTCACCGTTGGCGGCCACAAGGCGTACGGCGTCTACGTCGCCCCCGGCACCGGCTACCGCAACAACAACACCAACGGCATCGCCACCGGCGACCAGCCCGAGGGCATGTACGCGATCTTCGACGGCACCCACTACAACGGCGGCTGCTGCTTCGACTACGGCAACGCCGAGACGACCGGCAACGACGACGGCAACGGCACCATGGAGGCCCTCTACTTCGGCAACAGCAAGGGCTGGGGCTACGGCAGCGGCCCCGGACCCTGGGTCATGGCCGACATGGAGAACGGCCTGTTCTCCGGGGTCAACACCCGCTTCAACGACATCCCCTCCGTCAGCCACCGGTTCCTGACCGCCACACTCAAAGGCAGCCACAACCAGTGGGCCATCCGCGGCGGCAACGCCCAGTCGGGCAGCCTGTCCACCTACTACAACGGCGTACGCCCCAACGCCCCCGGCTACAACCCGATGAAGAAGCAAGGCGCGATCATCCTCGGCATCGGCGGCGACAACAGCAACACCGGCGCCGGCACCTTCTACGAAGGCGTCATGACCTCGGGCTACCCCTCGGACGCCACCGAGAACGCCGTACAGGCCAACATCACCGCCGCCGGCTACAACAGCGGCTCGACCAGCACCGGCTCACTGACCCCCGGCTCCCGGATCTCCCTGAAGGCCACCACCTCGCCCTGCTGCACATCCCACTACCTCCGCCACAACAACGCCGACAACAAGGTCGTCCTTTCCCCCATCAACTCCTCCAACGCGGCCACCGACAAGGCCGACGCCACCTGGATCGTCCGCGCCGGCCTGGCCAACACCTCCTGCCTGACCTTCGAATCCGCCAACAACCCCGGCCAGTTCCTGCGCCACTCCAACTACCAGCTCTACCTGAACACCGACACCGGCGGCAGCTCGTTCGCGAAGGACGCCACCTTTTGCCCCACCGCGGGCAACAGCGGGAGCGGCATCTCCTTCCAGTCCCTCAACTTCCCGACCAAATACATCCGCCACTACAATTACACGGCCTACATCGCCAGCAACGGGGGCTCCAACACCTGGGACTCCACGAGGTCGTGGGCCCAGGACACCAGTTGGGTCACCGCATCTCCCTGGAGCTGACGAGGGACAGCACCAAGAGATCCGCAGTCGACAGTCCTGACCGATCCCCATTCGGGACGAAGAGGTCGTGGGTTCAAATCCCGCCGCCTGGACAGTAAAGGACCAGGTCGGGGGCCTGATCCAGTGAGTGGATCAGGCCCCTGAGCGGTTCCTGGAGATCGTTTGGGGGAAGCCTGGGAGAAGATGCCGCTGCACCAGCAGTTCCGCCTCCTTCGCTGTCCCGCGTCGCAGGAGGCTCAATGATGAAGTCAAGCCGTTGGCGCGACCGGCGGGGCGGGGGTGAAGAGCCGATTGTCGCGCAGGAGAGCCCGCAGGACGCCGGCCCGGCGGCAGGCCAGGGCAATGACGGCCTGGACGTGCTTGAGTCCTTCGCCGCGCTTCTTGAGGTAGAAGTCCCGGTTCGGCCCCTCGCGCATCATGCTGGTTTGCGCCGACAAGTAGAAGACCCTGCGGAGGCGGCGGCTGTAGCGCTTGGGACGGTGCAGGTTGCCGGTCCGGCGCCCGGAGTCACGGGGCACGGGCACCAGCCCGGCTGCCGAGGCAAGGTGGCCAGCGTCTGCGTAGGCCGCGAGGTCACCCGCGGCAACGATGAACTCGGCCCCGAGTATTGGCCCCATGCCGGGCAGGGACTCGATGATCTCTGCCTGCGGATGGCTGCGGAATGCCTCGCCGAGCTGCTTGTCGATCCGCTTCAAACGGTCGTCCAGGGCCAGGAGTTGCGTCGCCAGGTCAGCCACGATCTGGGCGGCGACATCCTCGCCCGGCAGCGCGGTCTGCTGGGCTTGGGCGGCTTCCAGTGCCGTGGCCGCGACCACGTCGGTATTGCGCACGCCACGGCCTGCCAGCCAGGCCGTCAGCCGGGCCCGGCCGCGGCGGCGTATCGCGGCCGGGGTCCGGCAGCCGGTCAGCAGCACCAGCGCACCCTTGCGGGCCGAGTAGTCGAAGGCCCTCTCCAGCGCGGGGAAGACGCCGGTCAGTACGTCGCGGAGCCGGTTGATCATCCGCACCCGGTCGGCGACCAGGTCGGACCGGTGGGCGGTCAGCAGGGAAAGGTCCGCAGCCAACTGGGCGGGCACGTCGATGGTGGCGAAGTCCCGGCGGTGACGCGCGGTCTCCGCGATGACGTAGGCGTCGCGGGCGTCGGTCTTCGCCTCGCCCCGGTAGGCGCTGGACATGCGGTTGACGGTCCGGCCGGGGACGTAGACGGCCTGCTGGCCATGGGCCGCGAGAAGGGCCGGCAGCAGTGCCGAAGACGTCCCGGAGATGTCCACCGCCCAGTGGACCTCGTCTGCCAGATCCAGGATCTCGCCGAGGGCGGTCAGGATCGCCGTCTCGTCGTTGTAGATCTTCTTCGACCACAGTGTTGCGCCGACCTCGTCGACCACCGCAGCCCAGTGATGCCCCTTGCCTGCGTCGGTCCCAGCCCAGACCTGGGCTTGGCGCTTACTCACTCGCCCCTCCTCGCTCCGTACGGCGTGCCGTACGGAGCGAGGAACACCCCGCTGTCCGCTCCGTAATCAGCGACCGCACACAGCGCGCACATCTCAATCAGCAGCCAGGGCACCCCGGAGAACCGGACGGCCACTCCTGCGGAGCCACAACTGGCAAGCACTGATCAGCCACATCCGCCCCTCCCGGGCCACCCAACAACTTACGGAGCACCGATGGAACAGTGAGCAGCTTCCGGGTCACCTTGTACAACAAGGACACGATCACGGAGGACATGATCCCAACGGACTGACCGCATCCAGCTCACCTGCGGCGATGACTTTTCGAGCGGCACAGGACTCTGTCGCCCGATTCAGCCGACCTGGCGAGACCGGTGGACCGCTGGCGGAGAAAGCGGAGGTGGCGCTGATCGAATCGGACCTCACCACGAATCGGGCGACAGAGTCGCACAGGGATCCCTCTCAAACGCAAGCGCACCGCCGTCCTTACCGACCGGCAGCCGGTCATGGCCACTGCACGGCGCAATGAGCTGATTCATCGGGTCCTCGCCGGGAAGTGCGAGATAAGCGAAGAGCGCACCGGACTCCAAGTCCACCACGTCCGCAAACTCGCCGATCTCAACAAGCCAGGATGGCCGGAACGGCCGTCGTGGGTGCGGCTGATGGCCATGCGGAAACGCAAGACCCTCGTGGTCTGCGAACGCTGCCACCAGAACATCCACGCGGGACGGAGTACAGCACTTGCCCGGAATTGACTACCGGAGAGCCGGGTGCGGGGAAATCTCGCCTGCCCGGTTCGGGAAGAGGCCGTCGGAAAGGACCCGAGCCACGGGCACCTCGTCGGCGGCCTACTTCACTCGGAGGGGGGCCGTGCGGAAAAGGGCCTTCACATGGCAGGCACCTCGTCGCGCGGCTTACCCAACCAACAAGATCAAGGAGTGGCGGGGCCTGGCCACCCGCTACGACAAGACCGCCACCAGCTACCTCGCCGGACTCCAGCTACGCGGTGCCGTGATCTGGATCCGCAACCTCCGACCAACGTGATCCGAGTACAGGGCTATCAGGCTCGGACGTGTCTCCTATCGCTGCCATAGCCATACGATGCCAGCACTGCCCGCGAAGTGCCCGGAATGTGGACCGCCCTGGCAGATTGCCCTGTGGGTTGAGACCGGAGTTCGTGCCGTTTGCCCCGGTGATGGGGGAGTGCCCCTGCGTTCCGCGTCGCGGATGACATCGAGGCCGTGTGTCTCCACCTGGAGTTGCCGGCCCACGGGGGTGTTCCTGGGAGCGTCCGCCATCGTCGACCTGCCTGTCCAGATGCGTCCGGGTGACGCTAAGTCCCATGACGGAGGACCGTCAAGACCACCTGCCTTTCATCGGTGGTGCCCACTTTTGTGTTATCGCCCGCTCCGTATCACGTCTCCCCTACATAGGCACTGTCCCCACAAGAACCCGAGGAACGACGCAGTGACACTTCAGATCAGCCGACGCACCATGCTCAAGGCCGCGGGAGCGGCGACCGGCGCGGTCGGTATCGGCACGGGCGTGGCCGCTTCCCCCGCGACGGCGGCGCGCACATCCTTCGCGCACCCAGGGATGCTCCACACTCGGGCCGATCTCGAGCGCATGGCCGCCAAGGTGAAGGCGGGCGCCGCCCCCTACACGGCGGGTTTCGCCAGGCTCACCGCCAACCGTCACTCGCAGAGCACATGGCGGCCCAACCCGCTGGCGACCCCGGCCCGGGGAGGGAGCGGCGTCCAGAACTACGGGGCTCTCTACCACGACGTCCACGCCGCCTACCAGAACGCGCTGTGCTGGAAGATCACCGGCGACACCGCACACGCCGACACCGCACGGGACATCTGCAACGCCTGGTCGGGGAAGCTGAAGGGCATCGCCGGAGGCTCCGAAGTCGTGCTCATGGCGGGCATCCAGGGGTACCAGTTCGCCAACGTCGGCGAGCTCATGCGCGGCTACCCAGGCTTCGACCTGGCCCGTTTCCAGGACATGCTGGTCAACCACTTCTATCCGATGAACCGTTCCTTCATGCACCGCAAGACCAATTGCATCGGCCACTACTGGGCGAACTGGGACCTGTGCTCGATGGCCTCGATCATGGCCATCGGGATCCTCTGCGACGACCGGGCCAAGTTCAACGAGACGGTCGACTACTTCTACCACGGCGCAGGCAACGGTGCGCTGGACAAGGCGATCCCCTACGTCTACGACAACGACCTGGCCCAGTGGCAGGAGAGCGGGCGCGACCAGGGCCACAGCCTGTTGGGCATCGGCCTGATGGGCACCATCTGCGAGATGGCCTGGAACCAGGGCGTCGACCTCTACGGCGCGGAGGACTCCAAGTTCCGCAAGGCGTGCGAGTACGTCGCCCGGTACAACCTCGGCTACGAGGTGCCCTACACCACTTACACCTGGACAAACGGCGTGCACTGCTTGAACACGGAGGAGACCGTCATCTCCGAAGGCGGCCGTGGCGGTAGGCGCCCGGTCTGGGCGCGGGTCTACAACCACTACGCCAACAGGCGCGGCATGGCCATGCCGAACACCCGCGAGATGGTGGCCCGCAGCGGGCCCGAGGGAGGCGGCGGCGACTACGGCCCGAACAGCGGCGGATTCGACGAACTCGGCTTCGGCACACTGGCGTACACCCGGGACAAGGCCACCGCGGCCGAGGCGGCGGCCTCACCGTCCCCGTCGAAGTCGGCGGCCGCCAAGTCCGGTACCTCCGGAACATCCGGTTCATCCAAGTCCTCGGCCGGGCAGTCCTCCGGGGACGTCGGCGCCCAGGGCGGAAAGAGCGACAAGGACCTGGCCGCCACCGGTGCCTCGGACCTCGCTCTGTGGACGGCCGCGACCGGCGTCACCGCGGTCGCCGGCGGCCTCCTGATGCTCCGCCGCCGCGGCCAGGCCCGCCGCGACGCGGAGTGACACCCGCGGTGACGCAAAAATCCGGTGACTGACCACAGTCGGGCTCCCTGCACGCGCCGTGCGCTGCCGCGAGATCCGGTGCCCAGTAGGGACGGAAGAGAGAACCGGTGTAGCTGTCAAAATCTTTGACGGGATGTGGGCGGGGCTGTCGGGGTGGGCCCGGCACTCCGCCGATCCTGTGGGGCCCGAATAATCGTTGCTCCTGGTCAAGCGGCATACCTGTACTCGTTGATCAGGCCGCCGAGGATGCGGGTGCGCAGGGCTTGGCGGCTGGTCGGCCCAAGGGCTGGGGGTGGCTGTTCGTGGGCTTGGGGAGGTAGTTGGCGTCGGGCCCGGTGAGGGCGGTGCGTGTTGTAGTGCCTCTGGTATTCGGCCAGGACCTGGCGGGCGTGAGCTTCGCCGAGTATGAGTATGTGGTCGAGGACTTCTCGGCGGACGGTGCCGATCACTCGTTCGCAGTGGGCGTTGGCTTTGGGCGCGCGGACTGGTGACTTGATGATTTCGATGTCCTCGGCCTGGAATACGGCGTCGAAGGCGTCGGTGTACTTGCTGTCGCGGTCTCGGATGAGGAAGCGTAGTGAGTCCGTGCGCGTGCCCAGGTTGATGGCGAGGTTGCGGGGTCGTTGGGTCGCCCAGGCTGCGGTCGGGTGTGCGGTGATACCGGCGATGTGCAGGCGCCGGGTGTGGTGTTCGAGGAAGACCAGGGCGAACAGACGTTGCAGGCCGATGGTGTCGATATGGAGGAAATCACAGGCGATCACGCCGGTAGCCTGTGCTGAGAGGAACTCGCGCCAGGTTGGGCCACTGCGGCGCGGTGCGGGATCGATCCCCGCAGTGTGGAGGATCTGCCAGACGGTCGAGGCGGCGATCGGGTGTCCGAGCCGGGCCAGTTCGCCCTGGATCCGGCGGTGGCCCCATCGGCTGTTCTCGCGAGCCGGGCGCAGCACGAGTTTCTTGACGGCGGTCTGTGTGGGCGGCCGTCCGGGACCGCGGCGTCGTCGGGAGTAGTCCCATCGGCGGGCGACGAGTTTGCGGTGCCAGGCCAGCAGCGTGCTGGGGGTGATGGGGAAGACCTTGTCCCAGTGGCGGCGAGGGATCAGGGAGGACAGGGACGCGAACCACAGGCGGTCCGCGGGTTCGTACCGTACTCGACCGTGTACTTGGCGTCGTAGCACGGCGTTTTCGTGACGCAGGACGAGAAGCTCAGCCTCCTTCGAGGTGTCCCGCCGTACAAGCACTGCCGGGACGGAGAGAAGACGCCGAGTCACCTGGTACAGAAGCGACACGATCATCCACACATGGTTGCAGCTTCTGTATGCCGGGGCAGGGCGTTTGACCAGCAGCGATGAATAACCGAGCCCCACAGGGTGAAGCTCGGCGCGATCAACTCCAACACCTTCCAGGACGACGACTACAAGCTCGGCAGTGTCTGCCACCCGGACGCGGCGGCTCGCCGCAAGGCTGTCGATCATCTGCTGGAGTGCGTCGACATCATGGACGCCACTGGTTCGCAGGACCTGGAGCTGTGGTTCGCGGACGGCATCAACTACCCCGGCCAGGACGACATACGAACCCTGCGCTTGCCGAGAACCTCATCCGCCCAGGTCATGCGGCATGTCGGTATTCGTGGAGGATGCCGCCGAGGCGCTCGCGTCTTCGTATGTTGAGGCTGGCGATCTGGTCTGGATCGGTGATCGGCGCGGGTAACGGGTGCAGCGGCCGGGCGTTGGCGATGCCCTGATGTGGCCGATGAGCGTTGTAGAACTGCTCGAACTCCCGCAGTGCATGAAGCAGGTGCCGGTGGTTCCAGATCAAGGTTCGGTCCAGTAGTTCGCACCGGCAGGTCTGCACCCACCGCTCCATGACCGAGTTCATTCTCGGCATCCTGACACCGCTGAGGACGACCTCGATCCCCGCATCTGTAAGGACGGCATCAAACAGGGCGGGGAACTTCCCGTCCCGGTCCCGGATCAGAAACCGCACCCGGCAGCCCGCGTCCTCAAGGTCCATGACCAGGTTCTTGGCGGCCTGCGTCGCCCATGAGGCGGCCGGGTGCGCGGTCGCCCCCAGGATCCGGATGCGTCGGCTGGCGTGCTCGATCACCGCCAACGCGTGCAGTCGGGCCCCGGAGAGGGTGACTGTTTCCAGGAAGTCGCAGGCCAGCAGGGCATCGGCCTGGGAATGCAAGAAGTCGGCCCAGGTACTGCAGACCCGCTCGGGGCCGGGTCGATCCCAGCTTCCTTCAAGATCTGCCAGACGGTGGACGCGGCGACCTTCACGCCCAGGACGAGAAGTTCACCGTGCACCCTCCGGTAGCCCCAACCGGGATTCCGCCTCGGCCGACGACGGCAGCGACACCTTCCGCATCGTCCACCGCGCAGTGGCGGCTGAACGACTGGCGTGCCACTGCCCGCCCAGACCGTGCTGCTGTCCGCGGAGGGCATGCCTGTCGGCAAGACCGCATCGGTGACGTTCACCAGCCCGGACCCGGGGTCCGCGGCGTGCTCCACAACGTCAACTGGGCCCAGCGTCAGACCAAATGCTGCCTGATGTGGCACTTGGTTCGAGTCGGCGGCTCGCGTGGAAAGACGCCGCACTGTTCCCCATGGGGGTTCACTCCTCCTGTCGCCCGGTCACTGCCGGGCGTGCGGGTTGGCGAGCAGGTTGCATGGGTCGGCGGCGCGGTTGATCGCGGACTCGACGGCGGCGATGCGGTCGGCGAGGAGGCCGAGGGCGGCCACAGCCCGGGTGAGTTGGTCGTCTTCGGGGCCGCCCAGGGACTGTCGGCGGACGTAGGCGGACTTCACCTCGGCCCAGCGTGCGGCCCGTTCGGTGGTCAGCATGGTGCGCAGTTCGGCCAGTTTCAGCAGGTTGGCTTCGGCTCCGCTCGTCAGGGTCTGGGCCTCGGCGGTGTAGTGGTCCTCGATCAGTGCCGCCAGTTCGGCGTTGTTCATGACGGGCTGGATGCGCTGGGCGATTTTGTTCATGTCGCGGTACGAGCCCTGGAGCTGGAAGGGCGGCTCCGCGCGGGTGGCGTCGCTTTGTGTGGCGGAGGCGATGTACGCGGCGTTCACGGCGAGTACCGTGGCGCGGGCGGTGAGCAGGTGGCGGAGAACGGCGAGAATCCGCTCCAACTCGGCGGTGGAGTAGGGGTGGGTGAGTCGGTCGGCGCGGGCTGTGGAGTCGCCCTCGGCGAGGCGGACCAGGAGGCCGAGGTCGGCGCGGTCGCGGCCGGCGAGCGGGGCGAGGGCCGGGTTCGCGGTGAGGGCATTCTCGATGAAGCTGAGCGCGAAGGCGTCCCGCTTGCCGGTGAGGACATCGCCCAGGTTCCACACGTCGGCGCGGTTGGCGAGCATGTCGGGGACGCGGAAGCGACTGCCGGACTCGGTGTAGGGATTGCCGGCCATGCAGACGGCGAAGCGTTTGCCACGCAGGTCGTAGACGTGCGGTTCGCCGTCCCGAACGCCGTCGATGCGGCGGGTCGCGTCGCACAGCGGGATGAACTTCTGCAGGAGCTCGGGCGAGGTGTGCTGGATGTCGTCGAGGTGGAGGAGGGTGTTGTTGCCCGCCTCCAGCGCAAAGTTGATCTTCTCGACCTCCTGGCGGGCCGTGGCGTTCGGGGCTTCGGCCGGGTCGAGGGAGGTCACCGCGTGGCCGAGAGCGGGCCCGCTGACCTTGACCAGCATCAGGCCCAGGCGGTCGGCGACGTATTCCATGAGGGTCGTCTTGCCGTAGCCGGGCGGGGAGATGAGCAGGAGCAGGCCGCCGGTGTCGGTGCGTTTCGACTCACCGATGCTGCCGAGCTGTTTGGCGAGGTTGTCGCCGATGAGCGGGAGGTACACCTCGTCGATGAGCCGGCTGCGTACGAACGCGGACATGACCTGCGGCCGGTATCCGTCCAAGCGGAGTCGGGTGCGCTCGGCGGCCACCAAGGCGGTGCGGCGGCGCTGGTAGGCGCGGTACCCCGGTACGCCGTGGGCGTGGAACGCACGGGTGCGGGCGAGGAATTCGTCGATGCGGAGCGTGAGCGTACGGCCGGTGATCCGGGGGTGCGCGCCGAGCAGACCTTCGGCGGTCTCGGTCAGGGGTGCGTCGGACTCGTAGCGGGGGAGATCCGGGCAGAGCTCGGCTGCCGTCGCCTCGGCCAGGTCACCGGGGGGAATGTCGGTGCCGGTGGACGCGGTGTACGAGGAGAGCCATGCCTCGACCAGCTGTCTGCGGGCGGCCAGGTCGCCGAGGGCGGCGAGGTCCTCGTCGTACGCCGACGTGCCCGTGGCCCGGCGGAACTTGTCGAGCAGCGTCCGGGCACCCGCGCTGATGATGAATCCGTCGGGGCCGGTGGTCAGCTCCTCGAAGAGGTACCGGGCGGCGGCTCCAGCGGTCTCTCCGGTGATCGCTTCCGCCAGCTCCTGCCGCAAGTCGGCGATCGCGGGGGTGGGCCCGAAGGTGTCCCGGGCGCGGGCGAGGGACACCGCTCGCCGCTGCCAGTCCTGCCGGGCCCCGGGCGTCGTTTCGTGCGCCCAGAACAGCTGGGCGGCGGCGCGGGCCCCGGGTTCGTGACGCAGCAGTCCCGCTCCCTCGTGCAGGCGCAGCAGCGCCGCGAGGATCTTGGTGGCGTCGTGGTCGTGGACGCCGCGCTCGTAGCCCTCGTCGTAGGCGGCCTCCGCCGCGCGCCGTACGAGCGTGGCGAGGTCGGCCCCCACGAGGGCCGCCGGGCCGCGTTCCTCCAGCAGGCGGGCGGCGAGGTGTTCGGCACGGTAGACCTCAGGCGACTCGGAGGGGAGCGGCCGGTCCCAGTAAGGGCGGGTGGCGGCGAAGTCCGGGTCGGTGACCGGGCGGCGGTAGTCGGTGCCGGTCAGGGCGAAGGCGACGCCGTCGCCGTGCGGAACCAGGGTGAGGTCGAGGGGTTGGGTGTTGACAGCGAATCGGTGGGCGCCGAGGCGTAGGGTGCGGCCGCCGTCGGCGTAGAGGTCGGTACGGTCGCGCAGGGCGCGGGTGGCCTCCTGGCGGGCGGCCTTGAGGCGGCCGTCGAGTTCCTCTGCCCTCACCTGGTCGCCGAGTTCGCGCAGCTCGTCGGCGATGCGCCGGATCTTGGCGGGCATCGGGTCGGAGGCGAAGTACGTGGCGACGGCGTCCGCGTCGGCGAGGGTGGCGGCGCGGCGGGTGACGGTGCGCAGGATGCGAGCGGCCGACTCGGCCAGGCGTTCGGCGCGGCGGGCGCGGGCGTCGGCGAGGGTCTGCTTGCGGGCGGAGAATGCCTCGTGGATCTCGTCGCGCTTGTCCGCGAGCTCGCCGAGGAAGTCGTCGAACTCGGAGAACCGGGACTCCAGGTTCTCCACCTGCGCGAGCATACGGGCGAGTTGTTCGTCGCACGCCTCGGGGCTGTCGGCTGCGGCAAGCGCGCCGGCGACAGCCTGGCCGAGCAGTGCGAACCCGGCGGCGAACCCGGCACGCCCCTCGCGGTCGAGGAGTCCACGGCGACGTCCCTCGAGGGTGGCGCGCGCGGTTGACGCCGCCGAGTACTTCGGCGATCCGCTCCAGGACGGAGGTGCGGACGGTGGCATCGGCGATGTCGAGTCCGTCGACGACCTCGGTCACCGTGCGCAGCCGGCCGGTGAGTTCGTCGAGCCGTGCCGCGACCGGGGCGGACTCGGCGACGGTGGCGATCGCCTCCGCGTCCGCGACGAGCCGCTCGACCTCCGTGTGGTAGTCGGCGAAGGCGTCCTCGCGGGCCAGGTGCGCGACTGCCCGCTGCCCGAACGAGACCAGATCGGCCTCGAGCGACTCGGCGAGCTCGTCGATGCGGGCGGTGTCCGCGTAGCGCATGTCCTTGAGCGTGATCACATGTCCTTGGACGTGGCGCAGTTCGGCCAGCCCGTCGACCCACGCCGAAGCCTCGCGGGGCGCCTCCCCCCGCAGTCTGCGCACGACCCCGGCGATCCGCACGGCGGCCTCGCCGAGCGCGTCGGCGGCCTGACGGCTCAGCGCCTGGACGCTCTCGAATTCGATCAGTACCTGCTCGGCGGTGGCCCGTACCTGCACCAACGGGGCGTGCAGCTCCCCCAGTTCCGGCTGGCCGAGCCAGTGGTGGGAGTCCGCCGCCCGGACGCAGGCGGCGGCCAGCGCCTCGTACATCTCGCCCGTGGGGGTGGTCTCGGCGACGGCGCGGGCGATGGACAGGCAGTCGGAAATGCCGCGGACGAGGTCGGCGTTGCCGACGCGGGCGAGCGGGCCGGTGCCGACCGGCTGGGCGGCGGCGTGTGTGTCGGAGACGTACGGGGAGTTCCACAGCTGGAGCGAGTGGACGCGCTGTGGCTCGGCGGTGTCGGCGCGCAGCACCATGAGGGTGCCGTCGTCGAAGAGGGCCCAGCCGTGGCACGTCAGCGGGGTGGCGACCTCCTTGCAGATCACGTTGTACGGCAGCAGAAGGCTGTGGCCTGCCCCGTGGGCGTGGAAGGCGAACAGCACGTCCTCGCCGTTGGGCGAGCGCACCGCGCACTCGAATTCCAGGGCTGTCGTGTCCCAAGAGGGGGCGATGTTGTCGAAGGTTCTGTGCGCGCCCGCGGCCAGGCAGTAGCCGCCGGGGAAGACGACGCCTTGGTCCTCGGGCAGGCGACGGCAGGCCTGACCGATGCCGTCGAGGCGGAGCACGGCCCTGGTGAGGGTGTTGAAGACCAGGTAGCGGTGGGAGTCCTCCTTGTAGGGGCGGATCCGCAGCAGGATCAGGGCGCCCACGCGCGCGTACGCGATGTGCGCGTCGGCGAGCGACTGCAGCGGCTCGTCGACCGGCTCGGCGTAGATGCCCTCGGCCGTCTCGGCGTCGTCCTCGGCCTTGAGGGTGAGAGCGCCGCCGACCGTCGTGACGAAGATCTCGCCGTCGACGGAGACGTGCGGGTGACGGCCGAGGACGTGGTTCTCGCGCGTCGTATCCGTCCACGCGAAGTCGTGGGAGGGCGGGAAGACGTGGTCACGGTCGCCGCGGGCGTCGAGGAAGGTCGCCTGCCCGGCGTCGGTCAGCGCCCAGCGCAGCACGCGGATGTCCTCGGCCTTCTCCCCGGTCCGGAAGACGGCCAGCAGCTTGTTTTCGAGGCGGCGGAGTTGGAGGAGCCGGGCCTGGCGGTAGTAGCGGTGGAGAGCGGCGAACTCCCGGATGAACGCGGGGTCGTCGAGCAAGCCCGGCACGGCGTCGTCGGGCAGCCGGTTCAGGTCGCGGTCGTACAGCGCCAGGACGTCGCCCACGGATGTCTGCGAGGTCGTGCCGGTGACGACGCTGTAGCCGAAGAGCAGCGCGGCGCCGACGGAGACGGTGTCGCGGGGTACGCAGGTGTGCTCGGTACGCAGCCGCTCGGTGCCGACGAGCTCCAGCCGCGTGGAGCCGAACTCCGCGGCCCTGCGTGCGTTGAGCGCCTCGGCGCGACGGGCGAGCTCGGCGGCCTGCGCGGTGAGCCGGCCGCGCAGCACCTCATACGCGCCCGTGTCCAGGCCGGTGGTCATGGGATCCCTTTCAGGAAGTCGGAGAGGGCCGAAGAGGCGCGCCGCTGCCCGAGAGGGAGCGCGCGGTCGACCGTTGACAGGGGACTGGGGCGCCCCGGAGGAGGACCCCTCAGCTACCGCTGGGAGGTTTCCCGGCCAGCGGTAGCTGAGGGCGGACCGAGCCTTCTGTCCCAAGCTGCCGTCCCCTGTGCGGCAGCTTTGGACCGTCGGCCGGTCAGACCTTGGCCCCGCCGTTCAGGGCGGCCAGCGAGGCGTCGGCAAGGCCCAGTTCGCCTGCCCTGTTGAGCAGCTGCCGCAGCGCACCGGAGTCGGCGCCGCTAGCCTTCATCAGCTTCATCAACATCGCGGACACGGTCAGGTTCTGCACGTCGGCCGTCGAGACCGATCCGAGCACACGGCTGAGGTCGTCCGTGAAGCTCGACGTACCCTCCAGCCAGGGCTTCGCCAGCGCCTGTGCCGTCTCCGAGTGCTGGACGAAGCCGTCGACGCCCTTGCCGAACGCGATCGAGGACACCAGCCGGTCGAGGAAGACCGATTCGCCGCCGACGATGCTGATATCGGCGTTCTCCAGCCCGGTGGCGAGCACCGTGGCCTGCGCCTCGGCAACCTGCCGCTGCACGTCGAGGCCGGCCAGCCGCACGTCCTTCTCGGCCTCCAGCCGCAGCCGGTACTCCTCGTGGCCGCGAGAGGCGTCGTCCAGGGCAGCCATCGCAGCTGCCTTCTCCGTGAGGCCGGCCGCCTCGGCCTTCAGCTTTCCGCTGATGCCCTCCGCCTCGGCCAGCGCCTTGGCCCGCGCGCCCTCGGCTTCGGCGCGGAGCCGGGCCGCGGTGCCCTCCGCCTCGGCGCGCATCCGCGCCTCGGTGGCCCCGGCGTCGGCCCGCCCGGCCTTCTCGATGACCTCGGCCTCCTTGTCGCGGACCTGGACGGCTGCGAGCCCCTCGGCCGCGCATTCGGCCTGGATGGCCTCGGCCAGACGAAGCTTCGCCTGTGCGTCGAGGTCGGCGCTCTTCAACCGCGCCTCGGCCAGGGTGAGTTCCTCGGCGGCACGGTGGACGGCGGCCTGCTCGGCGGCCTCGGCGGCCTTGATGCCCTTGACCAGGTTCTCCTGCGCCTCGGCCTCGGCGGCGATGATCACGGCCTGGCGCTGCCGCTCCGCCTCCTCGACGGCGCGCAGCTTCTTGATGGACTCCTCCTGCTCGGCGACCGTGCGGTCCACGGCGACCCGCTCGCGGATGACCTCGGCGATCTCCCGCTTCTCCGCCTCGACCTCCTTCTCGGCGGCGATCCGCGTCAGCTGCGTCTCCCGGTCCCGAGCGATGACTTCGAGCAGCCGGTCCTTCTCGATGCGCTCGTTCTCGATGGAGATGACCCGCTCGCGGTTCTTCGCGGCCACGGCGACCTCGCGGGCCTGGTTCTCGCGCTGCACACCGAGTTGTTCCTCCGTCTTGAGGAACGCGCCCTGCGCCCGCAGCCGCTCCTCCTCCATCACCCGCGCCGTCTCGGCTTCCTCACGGGCCCGTACGGTCTCGATTTCCCGCTTCTGCTTGATCTCCGCGTCGGCCTGGCGCCGCTCCAGCTCCAGGATGGCCTCCCGGGCGTCGACGTTCTGCCGGGTGATCTCCTTCTCTTCCGTGCGCTGGGCCTCGTTGGTGCGCACGTGCTCCAGCGCCGTCAGTTCGGTGATCTTGCGGATGCCCTGGGCGTCCAGCACGTTGGCCGGGTCGAGCTGAGTCAGCGGTGTCTGCTCCAGGTAGTCGATCGCCGCGTCCTCCAGGTGGTATCCGTTGAGGTCGATGCCGATGACCTCGATGATCCGGTACCGCAGTTCGTCGCGCTTGGTGTACAGCTCGGTGAAGTCGAGCTGCTTGCCGACAGTCTTCAGCGCCTCGGAGAACTTCGCGTGGAACAGCTCCTGCAGCGTCTTCTGGTCGCTCGCCCGTGCGGTGCCGACGGACTGGGCGACCTTGATGACGTCCTCCGCGGTCTTGTTGACCTTCACGAAGAACGAGATCCGGATGTCCGCGCGGATGTTGTCCTGGCAGATGAGCCCGTCCCGGCCGGAGCGTGTGATCTCGATCGTCTTCACCGAGATGTCCATCACCTCGGCCTTGTGCAGCACGGGCAGTACGACCTGCCCGGTGAAGGTCACGTCGACCTTGCGCAACTTGGAGACGATCAGAGCTTTGCCTTGCTCGACCTTGCGGAACAGCCGGGAGACGGCCAACAGCGCGACGGCGGCGATGAGCAGGAGGGCGGCGACGAGCACTCCGATGCCCACGGTCATGGCATTCATACGAAATCCTTGAAGTCTGCGAAGGGTTGACGCCCAAGCGGCGAGGGCGGGAGGGCCGCTCGGCCCGGCCGTGGACGGGTGTGTCAGACGTGGGCGCCCTGCCCGGTTCGACCGCGGGCGGGCGGCTGGTCAGCCTCGGGCGCGGCGACTGCCGGGATCGAACGGCGTACCATCAGCCGCATCCCGTCGGGGCGGGCCGGGCTCGTGGGCGAAGATCCTGGCAAGAGGAGCCGCAAGGGCATGTGCCACGGCCCCGGCGACGCAGGCGGAAAGCGCGAGCAGCGCGACGCGTGCCCAGGCGTCGCCGAGCCCCGTCAGGCCCGTCGGCTCCATCAGGACCATCCCGGTGAAGGTGACGAGCCAAGCGCTCACGATCACGATGGAGACGGTGACAGCGACGGGCAGCCCGTGGAGCGCCTTGGCCAACGATGGCGCGTCGGCGTCAAACCCGCGCACGTCGGCTCGGCCCAGCAGGACCAGCAGCCAGAAGCCAAGAGCGACCACCAGGGCGGAAGTGAGGGTGACGGTGGGGAAGTGTGTGACAGCCTCCACGACCTGCCCCATGTCCTCACCCCCGAGCCTTGCCACCGCGGCCCCGGTGCCCGTGACTGTTGTCAGAACACGGCGTCGGGACAGCTCCCCTGTTTCTGCCGACACCATCTTGAACTGGCCATGCTCCGTATCGCATTGCCGTGTTCCGGCAATCTTGACGACTCCTTGATGCCGGACAGCCACGGAGGCAGGCTGTGGCGGCTCGCGTGCGAAAGGCCCGGGAACCGGCAACCAAACCGCGTTATAACTGCCCGACAATCCCACTGACCGAGCGCCCGTCGGACGCTCACCCTTGGTGTATGGCCCGCTTTCAGCACACAGTGACACTCGCCCCTGTGCCGCGCCAATGGTTCGAGTCGTGCGTCGTCATGCTCCATGACCTCACGGAAAGCATCGAAGTCGATGGGACGCGGCTGCGGCTGCCCGACGGACGTCCGGTACCGGAACTGTTCCTGATCGCAGGGCGTCACCTGCGGCGAGGTGCTCGTTACCACCCGGAGAGCGAGAAGACCGGCGAGCCGGACCTCGACCACACGCTCACGGTCCTGGCCTGGGACCGGCGGCGGGAGACCGCCCTGGAAGTCGTCTCACTCGTTGACGATCCCGACCATCCTGTCCAGATGGCCTGCACCCTCAGGCTCACCAGCGCCGAGCGACCGCGACAGGTAAGGCTCTCGGTGACGTTTCGGGCAGGCGGAGGAAGATGGGGGAAGTACACCAGTGGCAGCGGGGGCCTGCAGCTCGACCTCGACAGGTGGTGGCCGTCGACGGCAGGCCTCGGCCGCTCCACGGCCACGCCCCTGACCGGCACTCTCCACCACATACTCAGCCGCACCACGGTAACGGTCGTACCGCGTCCGGCTGGGGATGGACGCTGGCGCGTCACGGTCAAGGCCCGTGTCCGAGGGCGTTCTTTCGCCCGCGTGCTGCTCCCGGTCGCCATGGCCTTCGCCGGATCGCGGGCGCGCAAGGCCTTCTGTGATGTGTTGGACGACGCCGCGGAGCACTGGAACGCACAAGTAGCGGGACTGGTGGACAAGGACATGGAGCAACTGCGTCTGGAGCTCGTCGGGTCGCTGTTCGAGCCTCATGGGAAACGCGAGGAAGAGGGGAGCGGGCCGAAGCGGGGAAGCAGGTAACGCTCACACCGTGAGTGGGTGGGCCCGCCGTGCCGGACCACTGCTCGCGCGGAGTTGGCCACACACCGCGGAACCGGGCAGCATGCGGCGTCGGGGCGCCGGGTTCGAGCCGTCTCAACCGGGAGGAACGGCCGGCGAGGAAGGGGCCTTCGAAGCCGGGGCGGACGGGTGAGCGGGCGCTGTGGGCAGGTCGTCGGGAGCGTCCTCTGACTGCTGCAGGGTGGCGTCCCCCTGCCTGCCATACCCGTTGCCCGAGCCAGTGGGTAGGCGGGAAGCCGGCCCCAGGATCACGACGATCGCGGCAACCGTTCCGAGCACGCGACCGACGCGCCGGCGTCTGGCCCGGCTGTCCATGTCACGCCACGCCGGGCCGGTCCGGGCGTCGTCCGGCTGCCAGAGCTCGCCGACGGCCTCGATCTCCTCCTGCCGGTCCTCGTCTCGCCGGTGCTGTCCCGGCTCTGCTTGCTCGCCCGCAACGCCCGTATCCAGTCGATGAGGGCCCGCCAGGGCTGCCCGTTCCCGTGCGGACGGTTCTCTGGGCGCGAAGTCCCGGATGGCGCGCTCACTGTCCTCGAGGAGCTTCTGCCACACCTCGTCCGGGATGGCCGGTATGCCGTCTCGATCTCCCGGGGCTCTGGAGCCGCCCGGGTCTTGAATGCTCAATGTCCCCCCTGTTCACAACCTGTGACAACAGTAGAAGGCGGAGTGCACAACCCGCGTCTACCAGGTGCCGAATGTACGCCCTGGGTCCGTGTCGCGCCGAGTGCGCTGGACCATCCAGGCAGGCCGTGGGCACACGCAAGGATTCGGCATCTACGACACCGATCGCTACCCCAGTTCCTGCCAGGAGCGGCGTGACAGTAATGTCCGGGGCATTGTCATACCCGGGCAGCCTTGGTGCGCTGCTGATGCCAGGCTCTCTCATCGGCTCTGGATCTGCGAGTCTTGTCCGGCGTGCGTCAGGAACACGCCGGCAGGGTGTCAACAGGAGGACAGGTGACAGGGCGGGAGATCCCCGACGAGTATCTGGAGGGGTACCCCCAGATACTGGCCGAGGTATGCGCGACGGGCCGTCGTCTCACGCGGGACGAACTGGAGTCCCTGCGGGCGCGAGGGGAGCGTGCCGCCGAGGCCGGCCTTGGTTTGCGGAGTCTTGTCCGCCGGCATCTTTCCATGACCCGTGAGAGCTGGCCCACCCTGTCGGCCACGGAAGGCGACCGCGTGCTCGCCGCCGTCGAGCAGGCGATCGACGCCTTCGCCGAAGGGCACGAGTGGGCGCAGAGGCTCGCCGTACGGAAGGAGGAAGCCGCGCGCCGGGAGTTCATTGACGACCTGCTGTACGGCCGCAGCGACCTGGGCCGCTTGGCCGAACGTGCCGAACGTTTCGGGCTGCTCCTCTCCCGCGCCCACGCGGTCGCTGTAGCCCAAGGCGGCAAAGCGGTCGAGGACACCCATCCGGCCACCCGGCAGGTGGAGAGCGCCTTGGTCGGCCGGTTCGGCCAGCGGCGCATCCTGCTCACTACGAAGGACGGGCGGCTGATCTGCATCGCGCCCGGTGACCAGGACGATGTGCTGGCGTTCTTCGCCAAGCAGGCGTATGCGGCCACCGACGGCGGCCAGGTCGCCATCGGCCGCCCGCATCCGGGCGCCGGGGGCGTCGTGCACTCCTACGAAGAGGCCCTCAATGCCCTGGACCTGGCCGACCGGCTGGACATTGACGATCCGGTGCTGCGCGCGGCCGACCTCCTCGTCTACCCGGTGCTGACCCGTGACCGGCAGGCGATGGCCGATCTCGTCCACAACACACTCGGTCCGCTCCGGACCGCGCGCGGTGGCGCTCAACCGCTCGTCGACACGCTGACCGCGTACTTCGACTCGGGGTGTGTCGCGGCCGAGGCGGCCCGCCGCCTGAACCTGAGCGTGCGCGCCTTCACCTACCGCCTGGAGCGCATCCACAAGCTCACCGGCGCAGACCCGGCGGACCCTGTCCACCGTTACACCCTGCAGACCGCGGTGATCGGCGCCCGACTCCTCGGCTGGCCGGAAACCGATCTGTGACCGACGGACGACCGGAAGCAACCTATGCGCGCGTGTCGTCCCGCGCGCCGCCCGTCGAGCCGCCGTATGAGCGGCCAGAGCAGGCCCGCCAGTACCGTCCATGCCACCACGACCCCGATCGGGTTGGTGAACTCGCCGCCAACGCCTGCGAGGATCGCGCACAGCGCGGCTCCGACGGCAAGCTTGCCGCGCGTGACCAGGGAGCCGGGCAGCCCGTGTACGGCATGGCGCGGCGCGCCCAGTACCTCGACGCCGCCCGTGTGGGCGACGAACAGACCGACGCTCAGAAACGCCAGCGCGAGGGCCGTGACGAAGACCGGCTCGCCCGCCGGGGTGTCATCCGTCTCCTGGCGCACGCCGTCCTTGCTGAACGCGATGGCGTAGTCGCGCCACATCGTCACCGTCACCCGGTCTCCGGCGCGGAGCCGCCTGAGCAACGGGTCCGCGGCGCCCATGTCCACTTCGGCGGGCACCGGCCGCGGACCGGTCAGTTTGAGCGTGTACTCCGATGTCTTGCCCTCATCCCGGATCACGGTGTCCCGTACCGTCGCCGCCGTCGTACGCAGACAGTCCTCGCCCGACGACCTCGCCGGGCAGGGGCCCGCGGCGCGGGGCGATCCCGAACGAGAAGCCACTGTGGCGCATGTCAGCGACCCCGCAGACGGCAGGCACCGGCGAATAAGGTCATCGCCGCCAGCAGCCCCACACCCAAGGCCAGGGGTGTTGGCATTGAGTGAGTCCAGGCACGGCCGGAGCTGATCAACCACGGCGAACGCGGTCGCGGAGTCCATGATCGTGGCGACGGCGCCCGTGCCCAGGCGGCCGCGTCGGTTCCAGAACCACTGGGTGAGAAGACACACGACGGGAAACCCGAGCGGAAGTGTCGGCAGGCCCAGCAGGAGGGTGAAGTCAGACTCCAGACCACAGATCCCCCAACACCCCACCAGGACCAGCATGGTTTCGCGCCGACCCAGTAGAGGCGCTTGCTTCACCACACGCACCTCTCACATACCGCGGGTATTGCCCCACACTGACCCTCGGCTTCGGGATGCCGGACCTCAGCAGGCTCGGACCACGCCCGTCCGCCGGATCACGGCAAGCGGGTCTCGCTGTCAGCGGAAGCGGGCCGCCACCGGTTGATGACGTCCCGCCAGACGCGCGTAAACCCTCTCGCCAGATGGGTGCATAACGGACCAAGGCGAGGAAAGGGAACCGACGTCGCGCACAAGGAGGGAATGGACGAGGTCACGCCCGAGGCCCTGGCGCTGCCAGGTATCGAGGACCCAGATCTCCAGGATCCGTCCTGTGCGGCATTCACGGCAGACGCGGAAACGCAGCCGTCCGATGACGGTGTTTCGGCGATCGAGCAGCACTATCTCGGTGGTGGTCTGCGCGTCCGAAGAGTCCGTTCCCACTCGTTCCGGCACAGCTCGATCGCCTCTCAGAATCGACATCGTTCCAGAGCCGGAGCGACACTCTCGGGCCACGACCCGCCCCGCCGTCGAGCAGGCTGGTGGCGACGGCGGTGACGACGAGGCCGTACTTGGTGAACTGGTGGTGATGGGGGCCGTGGTGGCGGCGTACGGGGTGTCGTCGACGACGCCGGACAGGACGACGGAGGCGCCCAGAAGGATCGTGGAGCCGCCGAGTTCGTTCTCGTCGATCACGTCGGCAAGGGGCTGGGAGTACTCCCCGATTGCGCCGGTCTCGATTAGGCCGCCGATCGTGATGAAGAGACTGGCGAAGAACGCCAGGTCGGCCGTCGCTGACGCGATCCCGCTGTCCGGCGTGATGTGCGCCACCGAGCACCACCACGAGCGCCATGGCGTGCGCCTCCGATCGGGAGAGAGATTTGTCCCTTGTTCGCCGACCAGGCTTCCCGGCACACCGAGCGGGAACCTTCATCGAGTTCGACAACGACTACGCCCTGGTGAAGACCCTCGCGCCAGGTGTCGTACGGGGCATTCCGCTCGGTGAGAGCAGGCTGCGCAGCAGATACGGCGTCACGGTCGTGGGCATCAAGCCCATGGGCGAGGACTTCACCTACGCGACGGCCGAGACTGTGGTCGAGAAGGGCGACGTCATCATCGTCACCGGAAAGACCGCCGCTGTGGAGGCATTCGCCGAGCTGAGCTGAGGCAACCCGGCACCCGTGGGCGTGGCTCGTCATCCGGCCGTCTCTCCGCAACGCGAACGCTGAGTGTGGCGGCGGTGGCAAAGGGTTGTGGTGCTGTGCCCCCTGGGCCACTCAAGGCTGCGGCAGATAGAATGCAAAGAACGCGTCAAGAAGCGCGGGGTGTGCCGGGAAGTCTGGTCGGCGTCGAAGGGGCCGTGAGCCCGTGACTCGATGCCCCGGAGGTTCCCGGATGCGTGCTGCCGCGCGTGAGCGTTCTGTCTTCCTCGGCCTGCTGCCCTGGCCGGAGCGTGTGCAGGTGGCTCGGGCCCTGCGCACGGAGACGGTCGGCGGGCTGGTGCTGCTGGCGGCAGCCGTTGTGGCGCTGGTGTGGGCGAACACTCCGTTCAGCGGATCGTACGAGCACATACGCGACGTCCACTTCGGGATCCCCGCGCTCGGCCTGGACCTGTCGGTCGAGCACTGGACCGCTGACGGGCTGCTGACCGTCTTCTTCCTGGTCGCCGGGATCGAGCTCAAACGCGAGCTGGTGGTAGGTGAGCTGCGGACCCCGGCCACCGCGGCCCTGCCCGTGGTCGCCGCCGTGTGCGGCATGGCCGTCCCTGCCGCCCTGTACCTGGCCACCACCTCGCTCGGCGGAGGCAGCCAGCAGGGCTGGGCGGTACCGATGGCCACCGACATCGCCTTCGCGCTCGCCGTCCTCGCGGTGCTTTCCACCCATCTGCCCGCCGCCCTGAGGGCCTTCCTGCTCACCCTGGCCGTGGTCGACGACCTGGGCGCGATGCTGGTCATCGCCATCTTCTTCACCGCCGACCTGAACCCGGCCGCGCTCGCCGGGGCACTGGCCGGTCTCGTCGTCTTCTCCCTGCTCCAGCGGCGCCGGGTGCGCGGCTGGTGGTGGTATGTGCCGCTCGGGGTGGTGATCTGGGCGCTGATGTACAACGGCGGCGTGCACGCCACGGTGGCCGGCGTGGCGATGGGCCTGATCCTGCGCACCACCCGCGATTCGGGTGAGCAGGCGTCACCAGGGGAGCGGGCCGAGCATCTGCTGCGGCCGGTTTCGGCCAGTGTGGCGGTGCCGCTTTTCGCCCTGTTCGCCGCCGGGGTCAGCGTTTCGGGCGCGGCGCTGGGCGAGGTGTTCACCCGCCCGGAGCCGCTGGGGGTGGTGCTCGGTCTGGTGGTCGGCAAGACGGTGGGGATCTTCGCGGGCACCTATCTGGCGGCCCGGTTCACCCGGGCCCGGCTCAACCCGGATCTGGCCTGGGCGGATGTGCTCGCCCTGGCGGTGCTGGCCGGGATCGGCTTCACCGTCGCCCTGCTGATCGGCGAGCTCGCCTTCCCCGACCCGACTGCGGCCGAGCACATCAAGGCCGCCGTCCTGCTCGGCTCGCTGGTCGCCGCCATCGTGGCCGCGCTGCTGATCAAGCGCCGCAACGAGGTCTACCGCCGTCTGTGGGAGGCGGAGAGGCGCGATGAGGACGCCGACGGCGTCCCCGACATTTACCAGCAGACGGCCCCCGGGCGCCGCGGCGCCGCGAGCGAAGGCTGAGAAGGACGTTCATGCACGCACGAGATCTCGCCGAGCCCTACCTCTTCGTGACCTCGGACGACGACGACGCGGCCAACGCCGTCCGGGCGCTGGCCGAGCAGTCGCCGTCGGCCCTGCTGGTCGTCGACCACGACGGGCAGCCGCACGCCACGGTCACCGCCGCCCGCCTCAAGCAGCACTTTGTCCAGGTGGCAGCCTGAAGGCCGCCAGGTCGATCATCCTTTGGTGGGCCGCGGTCACTCTCGCGCTGTGGCTGCTGGGCCATGCCTTGAACCAGCCTGCGGGCGTTGCCCGGTCGGCTGCCTCCGCCGCACTCCTGGTCGCCATGGGGGAAGCCGGTGACTGGCTGCGCCGTCGCCGGCACGCACGCCACGGCACCAACCGGCCCGGACCAGAAGCCAGTAGTTGAACAGGCTGTTCGCCTCGCCCCTCGGCTAGTAGGCCCGTCTCGTCCTCGGCCCTCATGGCGCCGACTCGCGGCGCCTTCTACAAAACGCTCTTTCAGATGGCTTGGCCGGTCACCCGGTTTCCGCGGTTCCTCGCGGCTGGGGGTTTCCGCCGAGGAGTTCGCCCAGGCCTTGGCGGGTGGCGGCCAGCACCACGCGGTCGTGTGGGTGCAGGACGTAGCCGGGGTGAAGGTTCCAGACCAGACCGGGCTCCCGGTCGGTGCCGTCGTACGGGAGGGTGGCCGCGAGGTCGCGCAGCCGGTCCGCGGGGTCTGCCGCGTCCAGGGCGATCACGCGCCAGGCCCCCGGTCTGAACGCCTCGGCGACCGTGCGGTCCTCCAGTTGCGGATGGCCGGCGACCCGGAGGGCGGCGAAGAGCAGCACGGTGCGTTCCACCGGTATGGCACCGAGGATCTGGCGTCCCATCATGGCCCCGGCGAACGCTGGTGCCGCCAGGGTGGAGACGCTGCGGCTGCGGGTCAGGGCGTGCGGATGAGCCGCGCGCAGGGTGCGGTAGACGGCGGTGGCCAACCGGTCGTCGTACAGGCGCAGCGCCACTCGCAGGTCGGCCCTGGCCGAGCGGGCGTTGAGCGTTGCCTCGAGGTTGGTGGTGTCGGAGCTCGTCAGGGCGAGCAGGGCGTGGGCTTGTTCGATCTTGGCGGCTTCCAGGACCCCTTCCTCGGTGACGTCGCCGATGACGGTGGGCACTCCGAGTCGGCGGGCGAGCGGGATGCCGCGGGCTTCGGGGTTCTCCTCCACGCACACCACGGGGATGTCCAGTTCACGGAGTCTGGCGAGCACGCGGGTGCCGACCTTGCCGAGGCCGAGCAGGACGATATGACCGGAGAGTCCGCGCGGAGGCCGGCGCAGCGTGGTCGCGGTGCGGAAGGTGCCCAGGGCCTCGAGTGCGGCGGCCACCAGGACGGGCAGCAGGAGTAATCCGGTGAGGCCGGAGAGAAGTTGCAGTACCTGCCGTGCGGTCGGCTCGCCGATCGCGGGGTCGCCGATGGCCAGCAGATCCAGCAGTGAGAGATAGGCCGCGTGGAGTGGGTGTGCGCCGGTGATCTGCCAGGAGGCGATCGCCAGAGCGAGTACCGCGGCCATGACTGAGGCGGCGGCCCAGCGCAGGCGGCGGGAGAACAGCGAGGCGAGGGGCACGGTGCGACGGCCGAACCTTCGCGGTGGCAGGGGTGTGCCGGTGTAGGAGACGGCTTCCAGCACCACCGTGCCGCGCCCGGTGGCGGCGGCCACGTCCGCGTCGTCGGGCAGCAGGTGTGGCCCCTCGTCCCCGTTGCTGTCCGAGCCCTCGCTGCCGCCGGGGTCGCTGGTGGTCGACGAGAGCAGCGCGAGGGTGCAGATTCCGGGGTGGGCGACCTGGTCGTGGCCGGGCGGTGTGCGCTCGGCCGCGCGCAGCAGCAGCCCGTCGGCCTGCACCACCTTCCGCGTGCCGGCGACGGCGGTGGCCGCCAGCGCGGGGGCCACTGTGTCGGCGTCCGACAGCACGGTCGTGGCGGCGTCCAGCTCCGCCGGATCCATGTCGAGGCCGGCGACCGCCGCGGCCTGATCGAGGAGTTCCTCCAGATGCTGGCCCAGTTTGCGGTTGTAGAGCCGGATCACCAGCCGCAGTCGGGGGTTGAGCCGGCGGGCGCGCAGGGCGGCATGGATGTTGGTCTCGTCGTCGTCATGGACCAGAGCGAGTGCCGCGGCCCGCGCCACCCCGGCCCCGGTCAGCACGTCATCGGTCAGTCCAGGCACCTCCATGACCCGGACACCCGCCTCTGCAGGACCGCCCGCTTCCCCCTGCCGGGGTACGGGCGCCCGCCCGATCGCCGCGGTCACCCGGCCGAGGAGCGCCGACGCACGCCTTGGTCCCGCGGCCTGCGTCCGGGCCGGTTCCCACGCCGGGGCCGTGACCGGAACGAGGACCGTCACCCGCGCGCGGTAGACCTCCTGTAGTTCGGCCGCCAAACGGTGGGCCAGTGCGTCGTCACCACAGACGATCATGTGTGGAGCGGCGGGATCGGTGGGTGGGGACTGCGGTGGCGAAGGCATGGCGTGTCAAAGCCCCCGTCGTGCATTCGGTGGATTCGCTGTCAGGTCAGGGCGAAGTACCGCAGCCACAGGTATCCGGCGGCGATGGTGACCGTCACCGCGGTGACGGCCAGGCCGTACTTGGTGAAC